>JAYVYF010000437.1:0-1952 GCA_043784585.1 Burkholderiales bacterium | reverse complement strand
GTACTCAGCAAAAACCGGATGGGATTACACAACGGGTTATGGCAGTTTAATCGTTGCCAACTTTGCCACTGCATTTAGCGGTGCAGGCGGAACGGGAGGTACACCAACGGCAAATTTCTCGTTTTTAGCAACAGGGTTGACCGTTAACTTTACCGATACATCGATCGACACAGGGGGGGCTATCGGCTCTCACGCTTGGAATTTCGGTGATTCCACTACTTCTACCGCCACGAATCCTAGTCATATTTATGCCGCTGCCGGTAGCTATGCAGTTACCGAAACCGTGACCGACAGCATTAACGGCAGTGCTAGCAGCAAAACGACCACAATCACCGTTAGCAATGTAGCCACGTCGAGCCAACTGTTGGGTAATACCGGATTTGAAGCTTCTACTGCTGCGCCTTGGACTATTAGCTCGGCTGCGTTATGTAGTAACAGCACTTGCCCAGGTGAGACGGCACACGCAGGAACGAACTTCGTGTGGCTCGATGGTTATGGCAGCACCCACACCGAATCAGCATCGCAGGCAGTTACCATTACGGCAGGCAAAACCACGGCATCCCTTACATTCTATTTGCACATTGATACAGCTGAAACCGGCACAACGGCCTATGACAAATTAAGCGTCCAAGTTTTGGGTAGCACAGGTGCTGTTCTAGGCACACTAGCGACCTATTCAAACGCAAATGCTGCCCCTGGGTATGCACTCAAAACGCTTGATATGAGCGCCTATATTGGAAAAACTGTAACGATTAAATTTACGGGGACTGAAGACGCTTCGCTTCAAACTTCATTTGTTTTAGACGATATTACAATCACGGTTCGATAGTAAAGCGAAATTGAAAATGCGTCATGCGTGTTCTAGCATGGCGCATTATTTTTGGATGTTTTAACAAAAAAGGATTCTTCGCTTGATAGAACACAAGCCGCGAACGAACGGCATTTTGGAATGGCCAGCGCGCTAAATTTGATCTAGTAAAGAAGACGGTCAAGAAACGGCGATTAAAGGCAAGTTCGCATGTGCGATTACCACAACACTTTTACAAATTGCCAACAAATCGACTTTTGCTCCTAGCCACACATTTGTTTTGGTCAAAGGCGCTTTCGGCGGTCAACCTGGAATTCGTATAACTTGCGGCAAAAATCAATTTAAATATTGATGTGTTGAGCAGACGAAGACCCTTCATACAATGCCTCTTTGGGCCGACACAATTTGCTCATCTACACCAATCAGTGAACTGACGCCTTATCGAGGTTTGATATATACGTAGCTTAGAGCGGGCATATTGGAATTATCATGGCCTACATCTCTCGACCATGCTACTTAGCAGCAAAAAGACTCGCTCATTGCAACAAGTGCGAAGAATTTTGTAAAGCAAACGCAGAGGAAAAATAATGACAATAGTGCCTCTGAAACAGCACCGCTGGCCACGACATATAGGTCATATCGCCGTCGGTATGGTCTTCTTCATTTCCACGATAACCTGCATTGCTGCTCCCACCGACTTTCGGGTGTTGACCGACGACATCGCGGTACCGGGCGAAACTAATCTTGAATGGCAACTCGGCCACGCGCGACAGTCAAACCGCTTCACTGATTCAGTGAATCCCGCTTGGCAAGGCCTGTTTGAACTGGCTAATGGCATCCTTCCACAATGGGAAGCAAGCGTGCAGATCCCGGTTGTCCGCAACAATATCTCATGGCGTGTTGCCGGGTTGAACGCAGAACTTCAGTACGTCGCGCCTCACCATCAGGAGGAAAACTTCTACTGGGGTTTGCGCGGTGAAATCGCCTACGTTAATCCAGTTGACGGGTCGCGCGCTTGGCAAACAGAATGGCGACCTATTCTGGGGTACCGTCGGAATGCTTGGCACGCGGTTCTAAATCTGGGGTTGATGGTACCCGTAACTGGCCATAACCAGCGCGGCACATTCGAACCGTCGGCTAAACT
>JAYVYF010000436.1:0-2612 GCA_043784585.1 Burkholderiales bacterium | reverse complement strand
AAAAAAACTTCTCGATCTGCCGCTCGATATTCAGGGCACACTATTCCAGCAACAGGTGTGGAAAGCGCTGCGAGATATTCCAGCGGGAGAAACCCTTAGCTATAGCCAAGTGGCGCAAAAGATCGGCAAGCCCAAAGCCATTCGTGCGGTGGCTAGCGCATGCGCCAGCAACGCTATTGCAATACTCATTCCCTGTCATCGCGTGGTTCGACAGTCGGGCGAGCTATCCGGCTATCGTTGGGGCGTTACGCGCAAGGCAGAATTACTGCGTCGCGAATCTGAAGAAACAAAAAATTGAAACATCCACAACCGACTTTAGTCTCGTTCACCGTCGACTTGCCGAACCATTACCGGGCGCAAGAGATTCTCAAATTTCACGCGCGGGACCCCGAACAGCTGGCAGAACGTATCACGGCCAACAGCATTACAAAAGCCATCATGATCAGCGGTCATCCGACGTTTATCCACATTGAATTTGGTCCTCAGGTTGCGCACTGCACGTTTGAAACCGACGATCAACTTTTATCCCTATCACGAGCACAGCACATCGCAAAAGGGTTGCTGGGCCTCGTCATTGACGTCGATTCGTTTGAGCGAAAGTGCAAAGCAGATAAATTGCTGGGTGAGCTCATAAGTCGCCAAAAAGGGCTTCGAATCCCGCAAACAGCCACTCCGTTTGAAGCGCTCACGTGGGCGATTATCGGCCAGCAAATCAATGTGCGCTTTGCCGTTCAACTGCGCCATTCGCTCATCAGACTCGCCAATCTGACCAACCCGGCTCGTCACTCAAGCGGGCTGATTTGCTACCCGGACGCAACTCTGGTTTCCAGATTGAGCGCCAATCAGCTCAGCGCACATAAATTTTCTCGTGCAAAGGCTGAAACCCTGTTGAGGGTATCGCAACTGGTTTTAAACGGAACACTGCCTTCAGGTGATTGGCAACAAGCAGGACACGAACCGATTTGCATAGAGAACGCACTGCTGGAAGTAAAGGGAATTGGCCCGTGGACCGCGCACTACACCTTGATGCGTGGCTTTGGCTATACAGATTGCTCACTGCATGGCGACGTCGCGGTTCGTAACGCCCTAGCTAAAATAAACCGCAACGATGTCGCACCCACGGCAACGGCGGCTGAGGCAATGCTGGCGCAATATGCGCTTCATCGTTCTCTGGTCGCCGCACATTTGTGGGCCAGCTTGAAAGTGACAGAATGAAAGTAGTTTTCGGCCAACCATCGCTGTTCCCCACGCAACCCCCTAGCGACACCATTACTACAACAGTTTCCGAACTGCCGCGATTGCCGCAATTACCGGTTTTGTCCGAGGGTATATCGCTGCTGCGCAATGCATTCGATCCCGCAAAAATTTTTGATGCCATCAATTCGGTTGTCGACGTCGCGCCGTTTCGCCACATGAACACGCCTGGCGGAAAGAAGATGTCAGTTGCCATGACCAATTGCGGAAAATTAGGTTGGGTGAGCGGCAGCAATGGCTATATGTATTCGTCGATTGATCCCGAGACCGCGCAACCGTGGCCGGCCATGCCGCCTGCCTTGCTGGAAGCCGCGACGCGAATCGCGCGACAAGCGGGCTACCCCGGTTTTTTGCCTGATGCTTGTCTCATCAATCGTTATTTAGCAGGCGCACAAATGGGGCTCCATCAAGACCGCGACGAGAAAGACTTTTCGCAACCGATTGTGTCGCTGTCAATAGGGCTGTCAGCGCGATTCATTATCGGCGGCCTTGACTCAGCGGCCGGACGCAACGCCCATACCCAATCTGTCGTACTCAAGCACGGCGATGCGATTGTGTTCGGCGCTGCTGCGCGCCTGATGTTTCATGGTGTTCTTTCCCTGAAGCCGGGGCATCACCCGCTAGTCGGTAACAGTCGAATTAATCTCACTTTTAGAGTTGCCTCATAAACAAACACCAGCAGACAAAACTCCAAGCGCAGTCGAGCCGCAAGCCGATTGCAAAAAAGCATTTCATATTGCAATCCATTATTTCGATTAAACTAGAAATATGGAAATTAAAACAATTATCAGCGCATTAAGTGCTCTCGCTCAAAAATCGCGGCTCGCGATTTTTCGATTATTGGTTGAGACTGTTGCCGCCGACACCAAATTGACACACCTACCGGAATTCTATTGACCCAGTCCAAGCCCTCGCGAACCGTTGCCTATTCAGGGGTAGCGCCAATTTGGGGTGGGTCAGTCAAAATCGGCAGCCTGGGTCAAAAGCGCGTCGGCGCCAACAGATAACCGCATCAGGCGTCACGAAAAGATAGACAATCAGTCACCCCCTGATTGTGCAGAACAATTCAACGAACCAGAGACCAAATTGGCTGCATAGTCCATCGACTTGCCCGTCCACTAAATCAGACCTTGCTCAGCATAAGATGGAAGAAACAAACTCGTTGTCAATGTGAGACAAACCAATATAAAAATTTTCATTTGAACGACTTTATACCTTTTCTTGCAATTAAAAAATTCCCAATTCGTCAAAAATTAGCATAGGCAAATGATCTTAAAACACTTACGCCGGCATTGTCCACCAGGAGATCGATGGGACCGGTCCCGGCTTCAATCCGCGCAACAACATCGTCGAGTGCG
>JAYVYF010000435.1:0-4447 GCA_043784585.1 Burkholderiales bacterium | reverse complement strand
TTACGTGGGATGACAGTATCAAAAACCTTGTCACCGAAGTGGCTTTTAATTTCATCCGATACTTGGGTCGTCAGCGAGGAGCGCGGGTCGTACATGGTGCGCACCAGCGCTTCAATTTCGATCTTAGGGTTTAAGTTTGCTTTCACTTTGCGCAGTGTGCCCACCAAATCACTCAAGCCCTCCAACGCATAATATTCGCACTGCATCGGAATGATAACGGCATCCGCCGCCGTGAGCGCATTTACGGTCAGCATATTGAGCGCCGGCGGGCAATCAATCAACGCATAATCATAATCAGCGTCGACCTGGCTCAGCGCTTCTTTCAGGCGAAACTCGCGGCGCTCGATCTGGATCAGTTCAATCTCCGCACCCGCTAATTCACGGTTGGCCGGCAACACGTCGTAATTACCTTGCGCACGTACGCGGGCGCTGGCGACATCGTATTCGCCGAGCAGCACACCATAAAGTGATTTTTCCAGTCTATTTTTATCAATGCCACTGCCGGTCGTGGCGTTGCCTTGCGGGTCAAGATCAATCAACAGCGCGCGTTGGCCATAATGCGCGAGCGTGGCGGTGAGATTCACCGCGATGGACGTTTTACCGACGCCGCCTTTTTGGTTTGCTACCGCGAAAACTTTCATTTCATACTTTCTGTTGGCATTTTTTAATGACCAATAAATGCCGTTGGCCTTCGATCTGCGGCACTTTTAACGCAATCGCTTTTTCTACTTCAAACCCTTCCGGCAGTCGGGCAATCTCGTCAGCTGGATGTTGCCCTTTCATCGCGAACATGCGCCCGTCATCTGCCATTAAATGCGCCGCGCCGTTGACGAAATCGGCGAGCTCGGCAAAAGCGCGTGAGATCACGATATCGAATTTTTCTGCTGGCTTAAATTGCTCAATGCGTTGGCAAACAACATCTGCTTTCGCCAGCGATAGCTCACCGATTGCCTGGCGAACGAAGCTGGTTTTCTTTTGCAGACTGTCGAGCATGGTGATGTAAATATCAGGGCGCGCAATGCCGAGTACGACGCCCGGAAGTCCGGCGCCGGTACCGACATCGAGCACGCGATGTGGATCTCCCAGATGCGGCAACACTGCCAGGCAATCTAAAATATGCAGGCCAATCATAGATTCGGGCTTGCGTACGGCGGTGAGGTTGTACACTTTGTTCCATTTATTGAGCAAGACAACGTATTGAAGCAGGCGCTGCTGCTGATCCGCCGACAATTCGATATTTAACGCTGCCAACCCTTGTGCGAGCGGCGTAGCCAAGGTTGTTTCGAGCGAATTCTGAAGGCTTGAAGGCGTCATGGTCGTTGTCGCAAAGGATCGTGAATGAATAAGCAAAAGCGTATCCATCACGCGGTTCAAAATGACGATAACCTTACGCTGTGTGCTTGGTTTTAGCTGATTCAGACGAAGTGAGCATGGCCGCTTTTGCCTCCACAAATCCGCGCTTGATGTGCACCAACAACAGCGATACTGCCGCTGGTGTGATGCCCTGAATACGCGACGCCTGACCAATCGTCTCAGGCTTGTGCTGATTCAATTTAAGCTGCACTTCTTTCGACAGCCCGCGCACCTGTAGATAATCAATGTCGTCAGGCAAGCGCACCTCTTGTTGGCCGCGATTATGCTCAACCTCCACTTGTTGTCGATCAATGTAGCCTTGATATTTGGCCGCGATTTCGACTTGTTCGGCCACTGCGGAATTGGTTACGCCTTCGCCTGCAACCGCCAACGACATCAGCGCCTGATAGCTCACATTGGGGCGACGCAAGAGATCGAACATTGAATAATCGCGCTCCATCTCCTGGCCCAATACACGCATCGCATCGGCTTCGGGCACACGCGCAGGTTGTGCCCAGGTGGCTTTTAAACGCGCCGTTTCGCGCTCGACGGCTTCGCGCTTTTCACTGAACGCCTGCCAGCGAGCGTCGTCAACCAAGCCCAGCTGCCGACCGATTTCTGTTAAGCGGGTGTCGGCGTTATCTTCGCGCAATTGCAAACGATATTCGGCCCGGCTGGTGAACATGCGATATGGCTCGGTGACGCCGCGGGTGATGAGATCGTCGACCAACACGCCAAGATAGGCTTCATCACGGCGCGGACACCAGCTGGCTTCCTCTTTGGAGTACAGCGCGGCATTGATCCCCGCAAGAAGGCCCTGCGCAGCCGCCTCTTCATAGCCGGTAGTGCCGTTGATTTGGCCGGCAAAAAACAGTCCGCCGATGGCTTTGGTTTCGAGCGAGGCCTTCAAACCGCGCGGGTCAAAATAATCATATTCAATCGCATAGCCGGGGCGAATAATGTGGGCGTTCTCCAAACCCGGAATGGAACGCACCACATTCCACTGCACATCAAACGGCAGCGAAGTCGAAATGCCGTTTGGATAATATTCGTGTGTCGTCAGACCTTCTGGTTCCAAAAATATCTGGTGGCTGGCTTTATCGGCGAAACGATGGATTTTGTCTTCGATCGACGGGCAATAACGCGGGCCGACGCCTTCAATTACGCCGGTAAACATGGGCGAGCGATCCAGACCGGCGCGGATGGCATCGTGTGTTTGAGCATTAGTGTGCGTCATCCAGCAGGGCACCTGACGCGGTTGCATAGCGCGATTGCCGATATAGGAAAAAACCGGCGTGGGATCGTCGCCAGGCTGGATCTGACATTTTGAAAAATCGATAGTGCGACCATCAAGACGCGGTGGCGTACCCGTTTTTAGACGCCCCACCGGCAGATTCAGCTCGCGCAAGCGGGCGGCCAGCGTAATTGCGGGCGGATCACCAGCGCGACCCGCCGCGTAATTTTGCATGCCAACATGGATTTTTCCCGCGAGGAACGTCCCTGCTGTCAACACCACAGAATCCGCATGGAAGCGAAGGCCCACTTGCGTAATAGCACCCGTCACGCGGGGACTACCGGTGGATTCATCCAGAATTAAATCGTCGACCGCTTGCTGAAAAAGCCATAAATTAGGCTGATTTTCAAGCTGGCGGCGAATAGCGGCGCGATAGAGCATGCGATCCGCCTGCGCCCGCGTCGCCCGTACCGCTGGGCCTTTGCTTGCGTTGAGGGTTCGAAATTGAATCCCTGCCTCATCGGTGGCCAGCGCCATCGCGCCGCCGAGCGCATCAATTTCTTTCACCAGATGGCCTTTGCCAATGCCGCCGATAGACGGATTACACGACATCTGGCCCAGCGTTTCTATCGCGTGTGTGAGCAGACACGTCTTGGCGCCTGAGCGAGCAGAAGCGAGCGCGGCTTCGGTACCGGCGTGACCGCCGCCGATCACAATCACATCAAAACGATTCAGAAAGTCCATGATTTATTTGGGGTTTTTGCTTGGTTTTGCTTGTTTAAGATTGGTGAGAAGTTTATGCTTTTGCGGCGGGAAAGGCTACTGAAGGAGTGCGCTAAAAACTTGGGTGTTGCGATCTATCACCTTCGATACGACAATTTACCCACTGTTGACTCTGGGCGAATCGCTTAGTGTCGGCACCTTCGGCAATTTCTATAAACACTCGGCCTTGCAATCGCGTGCCCGAAAGATTGACCTTGACCCACCAATTAGGGGTATCGCAACTTTCAATACGCACGCCCTATGAATGTTTCCACACACCATTGCATTGACGAATGTACTAGGCCTGTAGGCTTATAAGTGTATTCATGGCGCATGTCTCAATATAGCCCGCAGCAAACCAGCCGCCATATAACAATGTCACACTTTAACGCAACACAGTTAATTGTCTACGAGGCCGCGTCTAGCTTCGATCCCTATGATTTTGTGATTAGCATCATAGCAATCCATTTCTAGAAAGCAGTTAACTGCCTTGCCTGTAAGCTTCACTAGCTATGCGCTGCAGATCATTGCTTTTCGGTCTCACCATGCTGGTTTAACCGCAACTGCGTCGTGTTAGAAATGTTCCCTCACCGCTTGTTTCAATTCAGTCCTGTAGCAACGCACACTCAGATAAACTCCAGCGATTCTGCGCCATTTTGAACCGCATCTACGGTGAGCTTACGATCCATACTGGCGAGCTTGCCGCCATGCGTTGCTGCCAATGCAAGTAGGTAGCTATCCGTCACGCGCGCGTGATTTGATAGTTTTGCGATGTCTACAAGCGCCCTATCGGCAATACTAATTTTATCTTGCCAGAAGTGATGCCCTGGCAGCTCGCGTATAGCGACCAGCGACGTAGCTACTGCGCTGGGTGGTCCTGGAGAATTGGGATATTTGGGGTGGCCGATAATTCGCAAAAAACCATTCTCCGTAATCGGGCAAGTTGCAAAACTTTGCCCCCCACCCGCGAGAACCAGTCGTGCGCCAAATCGTGCTGCAGACTCGCGGGGTCGATCAGGGCAATGAGTACATTTACATCTAGCAGGAATGTGGTCACAGCGTTTCATCGCGCAATTGATTGACCAGCTCAAGCGTTAC
>JAYVYF010000434.1:0-9749 GCA_043784585.1 Burkholderiales bacterium | reverse complement strand
CGTTTATTCGCAGCTAGATAACCGACGCGAAACATTTTGGGCTCAATTTTTTTGACAATGGGGATGTGATTTTTTGTCGTATTTCCTGGCATTTTCGTGAGCTTCACCGCGCTACTGGCACTTTTTTTGATTAGTGCGGCGGCCTGCGCTGCGCTGCTGTACATCATGTTGCGTTCCCCAGTTGCGCGCCGTGTGGTTGATCAACCGGGTCGGGTAAACAGCATGCACACCCGGCCGATTCCCCGCGTTGGCGGCGTGGCGATAATGCTGGTAGCGCTGATATTGGTGGTGGCAACGATCTTGCCGGGCGGCATCAGCGCGAACCTGATCGCGATGCTGGGCGCGGCGTTTGTGCTGACCGTTGTTTCAACAATGGATGATGTTGTCAACCTGAGCGCTTGGGTGCGGCTGATTTCGCATACGCTAGCCGCGAGCTTGATCAGCCTCTATTTATGGGTGAACCTCGATAGCCCGATGTCATGGATGCTTTTTTGCGGTGTCTTGGCCTGTATTTTGATCATCACCTGGACGACCAATCTCTTCAATTTTATGGACGGCGCAGATGGCTTGGCGGGCGGGATGGCGCTATTTGGCTTCGGTGCTTATGCGATCGCTGCGGCCCAAGCGGGCCTCGCGTCGATTGATGGCGCATCCATCGCCAGCCTGTCCGCAATTATTGCGGGCGCTGCGGCGGGCTTTCTGGTTTTTAATTTCTCGCCAGCCAGCGTATTCATGGGTGACGCGGGCTCCATTTCCCTTGGGTTTCTTGCCGCCACCCTGGGACTTTATGGTATTTCCATCGGGGCGTGGGCATGGTGGTTTCCGCTGCTGGTATTTTCGCCATTTGTGGTCGACGCCACGGTGACGCTATTCAAGCGCATCGCCCGGCGCGAGAAAATCTGGGTCGCCCATCGACAGCATTACTATCATCGATTGATTCTTGGTGGATGGAACCATCGGCGCACCGCACTTTCCTATTACGTGATGATGGCGGGCTGCGCTGCGTCTGCGCTGATCGCGACGAAAGTGCCCTTGGTCACGCCAATGCTCGCTTCGTGGGTGGTAATATACGTAATACTGTTGACTGTATTAGAGCGTCGTCTGAACCCGACCACCCAGGATGCAAGTTAAGCAAAAAACAGCTGCAAAATAACAAGAAAATTTAGAATTTATTAAGGTCGATATGACAAGTTTTTCGATCAACGAACGCGCCGTTTTAGCGTTTGCCCATGATGCCGTAATGGTTGTTTTATCGTGGGCCGCCGCCATCTTGCTGTTTTCAAACGCAGCGTCGCCGTCTGCGGTCACGCCGGTCGACATTGCCGTGCTGGGCAATCTTTGGCCGCTACTCGCGGTCGCCGTGCCGGTGCAGGCAGTGGTCTCCACAGTATTCGGCATGTATCAGGGGCTGTGGCGTTATTCGAGCCTGCCGGATGTGCAGCGCATTGTCGCCAGCGTGCTTGCTGGCTCGACTGCAGTAGCCCTAACGCTCTGGGTGGGTTCATGGAGTGGCGAGCTGTCGCTGGCGCATTTCCTGATTCAAGCGCTGTTGCTGGTGGTGCTGATGGCGGGCAGCCGCATTGGTTATCGCTCGTGGGCCGAATGGCGTGTTTACAGCAAAGCCGGCGAGCAGGGCACGCCGGTGCTGGTACTGGGTGCGGGTGATGGCGCAGTGGGCCTGATCAAAGAGCTTTCACGTAGCACCGAGTGGCGCGTGGTCGGGCTGATGGATGATGACCCCAACAAACGCCATCGCTTGCTTCAAGGCGCGCGGGTATTGGGTGCGATTGATGAATTGCCCCGCGTCGCGCGCACGCTCAAGGTCAAGCACGCGATTATCGCCATGCCGTCTGTCACTTATCCGGTGCGCCGCCGTATTGTCGAAATTTGCAACAAGGCGCGGGTATCGGTGCTGACCGTGCCG
The DNA here is from genome assembly GCA_043784585.1 of Burkholderiales bacterium. Lineage (GTDB taxonomy): Bacteria > Pseudomonadota > Gammaproteobacteria > Burkholderiales > Usitatibacteraceae > UKL13-2. Next base: position 7,825 of record JAYVYF010000434.1, on the reverse strand, counting down.
AAATTCAACGGCATTACCATGAGCGTGGGGGCCAACGGCAAGATCCAGCCGCCTAAAATCCGCCGCGTGGCGGTTGAAGATTTGATGAAGCGCGAGACCATCGTGCTCGATGATGCGGGCTTGCATGATTTGATTACCGGTAAAGTCATCATGGTCACAGGCGGAGGCGGCTCGATCGGCTCTGAGCTGTGTCGTCAAATTGCGAGTTTTCAGCCGTCGTTGCTGGTGCTGTTCGAGCAAAGCGAATTCGCGCTTTATAAAATTGAGCAGTCGCTGCGTGATGAATTTGAAAATCTGCCGATTGCATCCGTGATTGGCGACATTAAAAACGCCAAACGCGTTGCCCACGCCATGCATCAATACGCACCATCACTGGTTTTCCACGCGGCGGCTTACAAGCACGTGCCGCTGATGGAAGAAACCAATGCCTGGGAAGCGGTGCAAAATAATGTGCTCGGCACGTTGATCGTAGCGCAGGCGGCGATTGAATTCGGCGTGAAAAAATTTGTTTTTATCTCAACCGATAAAGCGGTGAACCCCACCAACGTGATGGGTGCTACCAAGCGGCTATCGGAAATGGTTTGCCAGGCGCTGCAGCAGACTGGTGGGACGCGATTTGAGATGGTGCGTTTTGGTAATGTGCTGGGTAGCGCAGGCAGTGTGATTCCGCGCTTTCAGGAGCAGATTGATAAAGGCGGCCCGGTCACCGTGACGCATCCGGATATGGTGCGATATTTCATGTCGATCCCGGAAGCGGCACAGCTGGTATTGCAGGCGGGGACGATGGGTTTGGGCGGTGAAGTATTCTTGCTGGACATGGGCGAACCGATCAAAATCGTCGATCTGGCGCACGATATGATCCGGCTTTCTGAACAAACCGACAACGACATCAAAGTGATTTACACCGGTCTTCGGCCGGGCGAAAAATTGTTTGAAGAATTGCTTGCGGACGATGAACATACGCGGCCAACACCGCATCCCAAATTGCGCGTCGCCAAGGCGCGCGAAGTCGATGCAGGCTTTATCGAGAGCGTCACCACCTGGCTACAACAGGACCGCATGCCTGAAGATTCAGATGTTCGCCGCGACTTGAAGCGCTGGGTGCCAGAATATGTCGCGCAAGTGCGTCCGCGTTTGAAATCAGTGCCAACTTCGGGCAACACCACCGCAACAACAGAAAAGAAGTCGGCCTAGCTTTCTGGCAAAACCGGGTTGTCGGTGAATACGTGGTTATAGCTGGTGTAGCTTGAGATCATGAATAGCGGCAGAACGACGATGAATCCCAAGCCAGCCGACAGGCCACACAACAACATCAGCGCCATCATCAGCACGCCGAAAAAAATCATCGGCATGAGATTGCTTAAAAACGCAAAAAAACTCCAGCGTAACGCGTGAGTTGCTGGCATCTTATGGAACGCCAGCAGCGGCGGGACAAACCAGAAAACGCCCATGATCAGGCTGGCAAGCACCGTGCTGACGATCAGCAATATGGCCTTGCCCTCCAACGAGGCACGCAGCGCGTTAGAAGCCGCCTCCAGGTCTGGGTTGGTTCCAAACTCTGGACGAAACCCAAGCGCTGACATTGAAAGGGCGAGCGTCGCTTCCAGCAGCAATACCAGCCCGCCGATGGCAATCAAAGCGCGCGCGTTGGTGCGCAACGCCAAAAACAAATACGCGGGCGTAATCCGCTTTCCCGCCATCTGGTCGCGGCAAGCCAGCATAAAACCTGCAAAAAAAGCGGGTTGGAGAATTTTAGAAATCGGCCCACCAATTAGCGGCACCAGCGCCACCAATCCTAGCGACACGAAAAGCCACGCCAACATTAGCGCGATCCACTGCAATGGCTGCGCGCGGAAGATTGCAAATGCCTCTTTAATCCAGAGCCCGCCGTTGGAAATTGAAACGTCGTTAACGCGCATTAATTAAGTTTTTCAGTAAAAATTATTGGGCCGAAATGTTTGAGGGTTTTAGTTGAACGGGGTTTAGCAAGTCAAGCCAGCGGCTACGCGATTTGCAACATCAGTGCGCGGTTTTCGTGCTGATGTTCGATATGAAAGTTCAAAAGCCGTTCAGAAAACGGGTGATCTTTCGGATGGGTTATTTCTGAATCGCGTGGAAAGTAATGGTAGCCCAAACGACCCAGCCATGAGCGCATCGCCGCTGCCTGCAATACCTGCGGCCACGCCTCGCGCTCATCGGCGGTGAATGAACGCACGCTTGCGTAGCCTTTGAGTAGCGCCACCGCATTGCCTTCATTGAAATTCGCTTCCGGGTAAGCCGAAAAATCCACACACCAATCATTTGCCGTAATCGCCACATCCAATAAAAGCTGTTCTTGGCAGGCGAAATAAAAGTCGATCATCTGCGGTATGTGCGAGTCAAGATGCTCATCCCACAAAATATTGTCGCGAAATAAATCGCCGTGGATAACGCCGCGCGGCAAATTGAGATTATCGAAGCCCGCATGAAACGCAAGCTCGGTTTCCAACAGGGTCCGCTCGCGCGGCAGCAGCAGCGGCGCCAGGTCGTTGGCATAGCTGCGCCACCATGAAAGCCCCCGCCAGTTGGGCATTTTGAGAGAAAAATGGGCTGCAGCCTGGTGCATACGGGCTAGCGCAATACCAACCGCATGGCAATCCGTCGGTATCGGATGCGCAATATCGCCGCCGCTCAAACGCGTGACCAATACCGCGGGTTTGTCTTTTAGTGTGCGAATCACTTCACCCGTTTTTATTGCTAACGGTGCGGCACAAGGCACACCAAACTTGTGCAAATGCGCCATCAGCCCCATGTAAAAATCGAGGTCCTGGCGCGGAATTTTTTCAAATATGGTCAGAACATAGCGGCCGCGCGTCGTCGTCACAAAAAAATTGGAATTCTCGACACCCGCCGCAATATTCTGGAAATCAATGATGTCGCCAATGCCATACGGCAGAATGAATACGCGAGCTTCGTCAACCGTAACAGGCGTAAAAACACTCATGGCATTGATACGCTTTCCGCGCAAAAATCGCCTACCATTCCAATATTGTCCACATCGCCGTCGCTCCTTTGGCCTCCGGCCCGTCAGCGCGAACAAAATTGCCATCGCCCTTAAGGTCCACCAGAACATACGATGGCCCCACCGCCGGCGTTACGCGAGTTTTCGTATGTTTACCGCGTAGACGATATTCCTCAAATGTCACGCCTTCCTTTTTAAAGACAGTCACCTTTACGTCTTCAGGGAGCGCATCTTTTTTCGTCGGGGCAGCGACCGTATCCATCACTTCCAAATTATTTGGCTTCACCCGTGGCGGCGCGGGTTGCGCCAGCGCTGCGGTCACGAACATCGACAACAAGAAAAAAGTAATTTTTCGCATGATGATTCCTTTGTTAAGAACAGATACAGCTTAGAGCGTCATTTCCAGCGCGCGTTCATGCGCATTAGGCGTAATGCTGCGGTTTGCATAATATTCAAACAGCTTATCGACCACCACTTGCGGGTCATCGGTGACGACGAACAAATCCAAATCCTTTGCGCTGATCACGCCCGCCGGGAGCAGCGTATTTTTAATCCAGTCTATGAGGCCGGCCCAAAATGTCGTGCCCACCAGAATCACCGGAAAGCGGCGAATTTTGCCGGTTTGAATCAGCGTCATTGCCTCAAATAATTCATCGAGCGTGCCAAACCCGCCCGGCATCACCACATAGGCGGCCGCGTGCTTGACGAACATCGTTTTGCGGGTGAAAAAATGTTGGAACAGGATCGACACATCTTGATAGCCATTACCGCCCTGCTCAAACGGCAACACAATATTCAAACCGACGCTGGGGCTTTTACCGGCCAATGCACCCTTGTTGGCCGCTTCCATGATGCCCGGGCCGCCACCTGACAACACACTAAAACCCGCGTCGGATAATTTCCGCGCAATCGTTTCTGTCAGCGCGTAATAGGGGCTGTCTTCTTTCAGCCGCGCGCTGCCAAAAATCGCGACGGCCGGTGAAACATTGCCCAGTTTCTCAGAGGCTGAAACCATTTCAGCGATAATATTGAACATCCACCACGACTCTCGCGCAGCGGTAAGCGACTGATGTTTCAACTCAGGATCTTCTCGTTTGGGAATCTTCATCGCCTGCGGTATAACTTTTTGTTCCAAAATAAATTTCTCCCATGAATCCATCCAGCGATCTTTTGCCAAACGAGACGAAGCATCTTTTGCTCGTCGATATTTCCAGCTATTTTTATCGCGCGTTTCACGCTATGCCCGATTTGCGCAGCCCGGCGGGCGAGCCGACGGGTGCTATCTATGGCGTCGCCAATATGTTGAAGCGGCTGCGTGATGAGCATCCTCATGATTATAGCGCTTGCGTGTTTGACCCTAAAGGCAAGACATTCCGCGACGAGATCTATGCTGACTACAAAGCCACTCGCACCTCCATGCCCGAAGACCTCGCCGCGCAATTGCCCGCGCTGCGTAAAACCATCGAAGCCCTGGGCTGGCCGTGTGTGGTGGTGGACGGGGTGGAGGCGGATGATGTGATCGGCACGCTCGCCCGTCACGCCAGCGCGCGCGGGGTGAAAACGATGGTGTCCACCGGCGACAAGGATTTGGCGCAGCTGGTGGATGAGCAAGTCACGTTGGTCAACACCATGTCCAACGAGCGACTCGATATCGAAGGCGTGAAAACGAAATTTGGCGTGCCACCGGATCGCATCGTCGATTATTTAGCGTTGATGGGTGACGCGGTGGACAATGTGCCCGGTGTTGAAAAAGTCGGTCCTAAAACAGCGGCGAAGTGGATTGCGGAATACGGCTCACTCGATGGTGTGATGACCAATGCAGCCAATATCAAAGGCGTGGTCGGCGAGAATTTACGCAAGGCGCTTGATTGGTTGCCGACGGGCCGCACCTTGGTCACCGTGAAATGCGATGTGCCGCTGGCGATTGAATTTGATGAGTTGGGCTACAAGCCTGCGGATGTGGAAAAGCTCGACGCGCTGTTCGAGAAATTCGGATTTAAGGGCATGCGCGCGGCATTAGGAAAAACGTCCAAGACTGAAACCGCTGCGGAGAATTCCGTTTTCAGACAAGCCGACAAAGACGCTACCGCCTCTCGCTGGTCGTCCGGCGAAGTGGCAACCGCCCAAACCGAATTCATCAACACGCGAAAATACGAATGTATTTCCACTGAAGTGCAGCTCGATGCATGGCTCGCAAAACTCAACGCCACTGCGTTAGTCGCACTCGACACTGAAACCACCAGCCTCGACCCGATGACCGCCCAAATCGTCGGCCTTTCATTTGCCTGCGTAGCGGGCGAGGCCGCCTATCTGCCGCTGCGCCATATTTATCCTGGCGCGCCCGATCAGCTTGATTTTGATTTGGCGATTAGCAAACTGCGTCCGTGGCTTGAAGATGCGAGAAAACACAAGCTCGGCCAAAACATCAAGTACGATTTGCATGTATTCGCCAATCACGGCATCAGCGTTGCGGGCTACACCCACGACACGCTGCTGGAAAGCTACGTCCTCGAATCGCATCAGCGCCACGATATGGATTCGCTAGCCACGCGGCATCTGGGTGCAAAAACAATTTCTTTCGAAGAAGTTGCGGGCAAAGGTGCATCCCAAATCAGTTTTGATCAGGTCGCCGTCGATACCGCGACCGAATATTCGGCTGAAGATTCCGATGTCACGCTGCAATTGCACGGCGCACTTTACGGGCAGGTAAGTGCCGACGAAAAACTAAAATTCGTTTACGAAAATATCGAAATGCCCACCACCCATGTGCTGCTCACCATTGAGCGCAATGGCGTATTGATTGATTCTGCATTGCTCGATAAACAAAGCGGCGAGCTGGGCATCAAAATGTTGGAGTTAGAAAAGAAAGCGCACGAGGAAGCGGGCCAGCCTTTCAATTTAGGCTCACCCAAACAATTGGCCGAAATTTTATTCGACAAAAAAGGCATCAAGCCGCTGAAGAAAACCCCCGGCGGTGCGCCCTCAACGGACGAGGAAACCCTCGCCAAATTAGCTGAAGATCATCCGCTGCCGAAAATTATTCTCGACTATCGCAGCATGGCGAAACTCAAAAGCACTTACACCGATAAATTGCCGCGCATGGTCAATGCTAAAACCGGCCGCGTACACACCAACTACGGCCAGGCGGTTGCGGTCACGGGTCGGCTATCGAGCAATGATCCCAACCTGCAAAATATTCCCGTGCGCACCGCTGAGGGCAGGCGCATTCGCGAAGCCTTCATCGCCGCGCCCGGGAGCGTTATTTTGTCCGCTGATTATTCGCAAATTGAATTGCGCATCATGGCGCATTTATCGTCTGATCCTGGCCTGCTCAAAGCCTTCGCTGAAGGCATGGATGTGCATCGTGCTACGGCCTCCGAAATTTTTTCAGTTGATGCAGAAGCTGTCAGCAGCGAACAACGCCGCTACGCCAAAGTCATCAACTTCGGCCTCATCTACGGTATGTCCGCCTTCGGCCTCTCCGCAAATTTAGGTATTGAGCGCGGAGCCGCCGCCAGCTATATCGACAAATATTTCGCCCGCTACCCCGGCGTCAAGCAATACATGGAACGCACTCGCGCTGAGGCAAGTGAGAAAGGCTATGTCGAGACCGTATTCGGCCGCCGCCTGTGGCTGCCCGATATTCGTAGCAGCAACCAGGGCCGCCGCCAAGGGGCTGAGCGCGCCGCGATTAACGCGCCGATGCAAGGCACGGCGGCTGATCTAATCAAGCTTGCGATGATTGCGGTGCAGGGGTGGCTTGAGCAGTCGAAATTGAAAACCAAACTGGTGATGCAGGTGCATGATGAGTTGGTGTTGGAAGTGCCTTTAGACGAGCTGGAATTAGTGCGGAAAGAGATTCCGGGGTTGATGACCAATGTGGCGAAACTGGATGTGCCGTTGGTGGCCGAGCCGGGGGTGGGGGGGAATTGGGAGGAGGCGCATTGAGTGCGCCTCTCGGGGTCTACTAAAGAAAGACCGTTGGCGAAACGCCGAATCGGCTTGCAAGTGCTTTTGCTTGGCGAACGTTTATTTTTCGTTTTCCAGACAACACTTCGCTCACTACCCCTTGTGATCCTACTTCGCTTCGCAAATCGGCTTGCGTTAATGCGTGTTCTTCCATCAAATATGCAAGAGCCTCATTTGCCGATGCTTTCGGAATAATGACTTCTTTGTCTTCATAACGCTCAACAAGAGTCGCCACAATATCGAGCAGCTCTGCAAGCGGATGGTTTTCATCGTTTCCAACGATATCTACGAGATTATTGACCATCTCTATTGCTGCTTTGTATTCCTTGATGCGTTGTTAAAGCGCCTGCGCATTGAGCATAGTGAGATGACTTGTGCCGTATGTGTTTGTAGTCGGCAACCGTGATTCATTCACGAGGCCGGGGGTAGCCCGGCGGCTTTTCGTCGGAGGCATGCTCCGACCTTTCTTTTGCTTCGCCAAAAGAAAGGAACCAAAGAAAAGGCGACCCGGGTTCGTCGCCCCGCAAAAAGCGCGGGGTTCCCTTCGCTACTCGAAGCGACAGAAGGCTGTGGAACTCGCTTTGCGAAAACGGTTTGTAGCAACAGCAAGCATCGTGGCGCAAAGCTCAGACTGTCCTCGCGGAAAGCCCCTGTCGCTTCCGCGTTGCTCGGCGACTCTCACGGGGTTTGCCTGCTTTTAAGTTGGTCGTGAAAGTGACGAGATTAGGCTCCCGCCTGCGCGGGAGCGGGGTTTGCCGGCTCGCCCGCGCCAGGATTGCTGCCGTGGCTGGAAAACTACACCTTACCGGTGCCTGTAATGTCAAGTTCCACACGAAACGGCATAGAGCCAATGAA
>JAYVYF010000433.1:0-2104 GCA_043784585.1 Burkholderiales bacterium | reverse complement strand
TCCGCGTTGCTCGGCGACTCTCACGGGGTTTGCCTGCTTTTAAGTTGGTCGTGAAAGTGACGAGATTAGGCTCCCGCCTGCGCGGGAGCGGGGTTTGCGTTTTTCGCTTTTGTTTGTTTTCGCTTGAGTGTCATTTTTTGAACAAGCACTATTTATACAACCCGCGGCATTCGAGAATTCCCGTGTTGCCGCGCCAACATTTTGAAAAAGGGTCGGGGGTTTCCACGAAAATTGTTTGAGGATGGCGCGATAACTTCACCGCAAGCTACCAACCATCTCCGCCATCCGAGTTGTTTTCGTGGCCCGACCGTTTTCCGAAATGTTGGGCACCCCGAAGGGGCGCGGCATCGGGTCGCCTTTTCTTTGGTTTCTTTCTTTTGGCGAAGCAAAAGAAAGAAACTAGCCGCCGGGCTACCCCCGGCTCGGAGGTGGAATCATTGGCGCACTAACCGCCCCCAGCGCTGCGAACCAATATAGTTGCGGCACAAAAAAACGGCAGATTTTCATCTGCCGTTTTATATGAAACCCTAATATCCACGGACATCTTCAAGCATAAACCTGGATTTAAGTTCGAAAGGCGACACGCGGTGAGCAGTTGAATGCTACCTCGTGAGGGGTCAGAAAGCCAAGACATTTACGCGGGGTGTGGTTGTGTTTATCTTGAATACGGGTTAATCGGGCTTGGGTTAATTTGTCCATACTTTGCCCTTTCGGCAAGTCCGCCCGTAATCGCCCAATCTGATTCTCATTCGTGCCGCGCTGGTTCGGCTGATACGCATCACACGCATACGCCTGGTCTGGAAACATCGCGCCCAACGTGCTGAGTTCGCTACCGCGGTCGGTCGTCACGCTCCTAGGCGGCAGCCCTGAACCCAGCAACGCTTTTTTCAGCCGCGGGGCGGTGGCCTTTGCCGTGCCGTTGGGTAACAGCACCAGTTGTTCATACAGGCTCTGGCGCTCGACCAAGACCAGTGTGCGTTGCTTGTCGCGCTTCTTGCCTAAGGCACAATCGGCCTCCCAGTCGCCGATCCCAATGCGTAAATGCACCTCGGGATCACGCTCATGAACGGATTTCGCCGTACCTTGCCAAGGCCGTGGTGCCGGGCGTTTGAGCAATCGTCTGACGCGGCTGCGGTATAAGTGATGCGTCCAGATATTGCGCACGGTGGCGTTATAGATCGCTTGGGGGCTGATCGGACACGCGTCATGCAGCAATTGCCGCCGCCCGCTGATTTGCTCAGGCGAATGGCCGCCTTTGAGTTGTGTCCCTACTTTGGCCCACTCCGCCGCCGATTTGCAAGGCGCATTGGCGACACTGGCCGCGCGGGCAGCGTCGCTACTGCGCTGGGCGTGGTGCGGGCAGTAGTGACCGGCTTTGTTGTGGCCACGCCGAATCTCGGCATACAGGGTCGAGCGATGACGGCTAACTTCGGCGGCTATGTCGTTCATGCTCCATCGCGCCACCAAACAGGCGTGAATGAGGTAACGTTCGTCTAGGGTGAGGTGCATGCGCTTCACGGCGAGGTCCTTTCGTCTCAGAAACAAAAGGGTACTGCTATTCGTGCCTCAACCCCTTCATCATGCGCCCTGATCTGTCGCTATTCGAACTGGAATTCGGGTAAATGCTCCAAACATGCCGTCGATACTAGTGTTTAGCCACCGCCTCGGTCTCTAAAATGGTTTTCTTGAACCACGCGTCCAGCATCCGCTTTTCATAGCGCAGATATTCGCCTGAGGTGTATTGGTTAAAGCTTTGCAGGTAATTCATGTCTGCCACGTGGGCAGTGCCGCTTTTCAATACCTTGCCTTGTGATTCAACGCTGTAGCGCAGCTCCATTTTTGGCCAATCTGCGCCGCCGCGCAAAATGCGCAAATCCTGTGGTGCGCTGGCACGGTAGTCGCGCTCGCCGGCCAGATCAACGTCGAGAACCTCGACTTTAAAATCTTGCCCTTCTGGCAGTTTGGCCGCGAGCTTTTCAAAATGGGCTTTTAGCGCGGCGATGACGCGATCCTTCTCGTAAGGCGCAAACGGCATATCGGTGAATTTTTCGGGTGCGACAAACGTGACCGTGGTGGTTGCGTTTGCGGCAGAACTTGCGATGCA
>JAYVYF010000432.1:0-1837 GCA_043784585.1 Burkholderiales bacterium | reverse complement strand
GCAGGTTGGGCGCGGACATCGAGCAATAACGGCGCTGCTGATGAGCCGAGGGTTGAGAACAGTTCACGAATAGAAATGCATGAAGTTGCGGTGTCCATAGAATGTCCAATAGAGGAAATTAAGCAGCGCTTGGACGGGACACCGTCTTGCTTCTTTGCGATGATGAAATCACAGATCAGGCAGCGGGAGCGAGCTATCCCCGTGCGCGGAGCTTAACCTATAGGCGGCGGAATTTGCAAATCAAGCGCAGCAGATTATTAAAACCGCATAGTGAAGCTCGTTAATTTTATGTTCAGAAACGGCATTTGGGTGCCGTATCAATATTGTTTGAAGCAGACCAAATGGTGAAACTTGAGCGGGGTGAGCGAGGGTTGTTGGTGCGGCGGTTTTGAGTAGAGTGCATTTGACGGATGCGCACTAAATGGCAAATAGTTTTTACGTGCTTAAGATTTTCAATTGCAACGTCTTTCAACGACACCGATTTTGATGCTTATTTACCTTGAATTGCCCGCGGATATGGGGGCTTGTTGCTGTCAATTTTACGCGGTACGCGGATCATCTGACATGATGAACGAAACGATTTGCGCCGCTCGCTTTGCTTTGGATAACAAGCACAACTAAATTTTAAGGCCGATGCGCTTCAGGCCGTAATCGGTTCAATGGACGTTTCACACGTTGCCGTAAATGACGCCTCGCCTCACCCCATTATCTAGAGTCCACCTAAATATCGCGGTCGGTTGTTGAGATAAGCGGGGCCACTTCTGCAAAAAAATTTGCGATCCTCTGGTATATTTACCATTCGTTTCTGGGAGCAATATATGAACACACTAAACATCAATAAAGAGCTTGACGTAAAAGGCCTTAATTGCCCGCTACCGATCCTGCGCGCGAAAAAAGCATTGGCGGATATGGAATCAGGGCAAGTATTGCGCATCGTTGCTACTGATCCGGGATCAGTGAAAGATTTTGCTGCGTTTTGTCGGCAGACCGGGAATCCACTGCTGGGCTCGGAGGAAACCGCTTCGACTTTTACGTTTATGATTTCCAAACGCTAAACGCTAAACGCTAAACATGTGGCGCCGAGCACTAAATTCTCGGCAAATTACTTTCCGGTAAATTTCGGTTTTCGTTTTTCCATAAACGCGGTCACGCCTTCTTTAAAATCGTCGGTTTTTGCGCAGTCTGCAAAGTACGCAATTTCGTCATCAAGGTGTTCTTTGATCGGGGAATTCCACGATTGGTTGATGAGCCGTTTGGCTCGTGCGTAGGCTTGCGTGGCACCCGCGGCGAGGCGTTCGGCCAGCTGCATTGTCTCAGTTGATAGCGCATCGTCGGCAACCGCGCGATTTACCAAACCCAGCGCCAGCGCTTGTTCTGCGTTGATCGTTTCGGACAACATAATCAGCTCAGTCGCTTTGCGCATGCCGAGTAATCTCGGCAAGAAGTAAGTGCTGCCGCCGTCGGGTGACAAACCAATTTGCGTGTAGGCGGTCCTGAATCGCGCGGCGGTTCCAGCAATCGCAAAATCACAGGCCATCATCACGCTCAGGCCTGCGCCTGCGCAGGCGCCTTGCACCTCGGCGATGACCGGAAAGGGCATGTTGCGGATGTTGATGATACCTTCATGCAGCGCATCGCCAAGCGGCTTGACGGTTTCGGCAACGTGCTCGCGTTCCTTATAAAAATGTGCGATGTCGCCGCCCGCTAAAAACGCTTTGCCCGCACCACGCACGATCAATGCACGCACGGTATTTGATTTCATTATGTTGCTAGTTACATCGCGAAAAGCCAGGATGAGTTCCACCGACATTGCGTTGAAAACTTCGGGGCGATTGAA
>JAYVYF010000431.1:0-1714 GCA_043784585.1 Burkholderiales bacterium | reverse complement strand
CTTCTTTGGACGCGTGGTGCGCAACAGCGTCAATCTGCGCTTCATCTATTAAATGATCAAACAAACTCAGAAACGACAACGATGAATATTCGGCATATTAAACCCCTCGTTTTCATCTTGGCAGGTCTGATCGGCATGGCAAGTTATGAGATAAGTCTTCGATTCTTTCACTCGGCTTTTTTAGACGGAGACCTTATTCACGGTGCGTGGCTAGGGGTGAGCATTGGTTTGGAAATCATTGGGTTGATCCTTTTAGTGAAGTCAAAAGCGGGGTTCATGCGGTGACCCACTGACCCGCTGACACTTTATTCTTGCTGCAGACACAAGCTGAGAGAGCCTTTATTGGAGAACTTCATCAAGCAAAAGTGCTTGAAAACCCTCTCCAATGCAGGGTTCCAAATTTAATAAGTTCATTCAGATCGGCCTAATAGGTCCCGATCCCAACTGGCGCGTCAGCCGCGTGGTGGACTACAACGCTGAGTGCAAGGCCGACCTGACGTGGCCTAGCAACGGCGGCAGCATCACGATATGGCTGATGAATGGGCACGGTGACCAGCGCGACGGGAATAGTGGGGCCGAATCCTTAGAGCACGGAGCCGCCGCTGCCGTAGTCACCGCTAACCGCAAACCTCAATATTAATAGCGATTCTATGACCGACTCGCAATCGCGGGCCGCCAGCTTTGTGCGCGGATCTGCATGGATAAATCGACGACATCGCGAACATTTTATGAAACTCAAACACCAGCGCGCTATTTGGCGCATTTTTGCTCCAGGCTCGCCGCCTGTATAGGGTTTCGTCAACGATTTCAATGCAACATAGAGCGTCCACATACCCCTCTCGTCTGTTACCATCAAGCCGCTCGAAGACTACACCTATAACGTAGCTTAAATTTGTAACTGCACAGTACTCATTCCGGGAGAGAAAACAATGTTGAGTGGATTAAATGGTGGCTTGCTGATTGCGTTTTTATGCGCAATTTTTGCATTGTTTTATGGCGCGTGGCAGGCCAAATGGATTATTTCGCAATCTGATGGCAACGAGCGTATGCGCGAAATTGCCGCGGCCATTCAGGCGGGTGCCAAAGCGTATTTAAACCGACAATACGCGACAATTGCGATTGTCGGCATAGTGTTATTTATTGCACTTATTTTTATTCCAGGATTAGGGCTGTTGACGGCGGCGGGTTTTGCGGTGGGTGCGATCGCGTCCGGGCTGGCGGGCTTTATCGGCATGAATGTGTCGGTGCGGGCCAACGTCCGAACGGCTGAGGCAGCGCGTCGCGGTATAAATCCGGCGCTCAATATTGCATTCAAAGGCGGTGCCGTCACGGGCTTGCTGGTGGTCGGCCTGGGCCTGCTGAGCGTGGTTGGATTTTTCTATGTGCTGTATGGCTCGGCCATCAGCGGTGCCAAGATGAGCGACATCATCAAGCCCATGATTGGTTTGGCGTTTGGCTCGTCGCTGATTTCGATTTTTGCGCGCTTGGGCGGCGGCATTTTCACCAAGGGTGCGGATGTAGGTGCTGATTTGGTGGGCAAAGTTGAAGCAGGCATTCCTGAAGACGATCCGCGCAATCCTGCCGTGATCGCTGACAACGTGGGCGACAACGTGGGAGATTGCGCGGGTATGGCCGCCGATTTGTTTGAGACCTACGCGGTGACGATTATCGCAACGATGGTGTTGGGTGCGCTGATTCTGGATGCGCCCGGCAG
>JAYVYF010000430.1:0-10039 GCA_043784585.1 Burkholderiales bacterium | reverse complement strand
TACTACAATCATGACACTGGCTGCCAAACAAAGTTGCACGTTCAGATGCCAACATGAAAAAAGACTGCTAATGCCATGGAAGCTGCAACTTTTTTGTGTGCCGAGCGTGCTCCTCGAAACACTTTTTCGGCATCGCATCTGTAAAGGCTGATTCTAACGACTTTTCGGTAAGCAATTTAGTGGCTCTTTTCATCAGCCGCGCGGATGGGCTGTAGTGCTAGATTCATTCATCGTTGGCTGCTATTGTATTTCTTTTGAATTTCCGTTCAAGCTCAGTCAGGGACTGATAGCCCAAGCTCGAATGCATTCGCGTCGCATTGTTCCCGAAAGGAACTTCCTTCGCGGCCCGGAACCCTCGGTATACTCAAACCTACAATGCCTGGTGTCGGCTAAGGTAGCAAAGTACCCCATGTGTGGCTTAATCGACTAGCCGACAACCTTCGGGTGAACAAATCCAGCGCACAGCAGGTAAAAAGTGAGTCCTCGGTCGTGCACAGATAAGTAATGTCGTCCAGCCGCCCCTGATCTGGCACTTTGGCGTGCGACGCCGATTCAGCGCTAGTGTCACCAGATTTTGCGGCAAATGGCATCGTGCACAAGGGTAAGAAAATGCCTTTGACCGTCGAAAGCTTATCCGTATAAATGCCGATCATGGCCATTGCCCACCGTTAACATATTGGCCACTTTCAGAGCCGTTTCCTGAATGTCAGATCCAAATACCGGCTTGCCCACATTTTAGATGAACCGTAGGCGAACACTGACAAGGTTTCGTTGGCTAGGCTGACGATGTCCGGCATATCAACCGCCTAACATCATCACACTAGCCCGTGGAATGAGTCCTGTAGGCTATGGCGTTTGAGTATGCTAAACCCAATAAGCCTTGCAAGTTTTTTGGGCCTTTCAAAGGAGTCAATATGAACAGTCAATCCAACCCGCCCAGTAGCAGCAGACCTGTGCCGATCCGAGACGATAGGGAAGCGCCTAATCTTGACCCGGTCCGGGATGATCCCGAACCGATGCTGGAACCGGCGCTAGGACCTCCGCGCAAGAAATTAGGGCAAATAGATGAGGATAGTGACGAGGCAAAAGAAAAAGTTGCGAAGGGAATTTCAAACACTTTGAGGCAAGAGAATGTAGCTGCAGATGTGCAAACAAATACAAAGGCCACTCCACCAGAAGCGGCACTGGAAACTGCCAGGTTAAAAAAGGTGCGCGAAGATGAGGCTGCGCGCGGCCATGACTTGAGAGATTTCTAAGCAAAAAGTAATCACGCGGGGGCTTAGAAACTTTGGCATTTAAAACCTGCCCAATGTGAAACACGTTTATGCGTTTCTGGCGACCTTAATTCTTCTGCCCGTCTTTGACGTAATCTGGTTAAACATGGTGATCGCCAGCACTTTTAAAACTGAGATCGATGACTCGGCGTTGCCAGGTCCTCGAATGCTTCCAGCCGTGATATTCACGTGTTGTATGCATCTGGGGGTGACGGTGTCTATACTTTTACCTAATCCGCTATTGCCATCAGCATGGCATAGTGAGTTTCTATTTGGTGCGCTACTCGGCTGAATAGCCTACGGTACGTATGACCTCAGCAACATGGCTACGCTAAAAGCTTGGTCATGGAAACTTACAAGCATCGACCTGGCTTGGGCAACTTTTGTAACCGCAGTAAGTGCTGTTGCTGAACGCGTCGCGCTGACGTCTTGATCAGCAATTTTTTAAAATAGTACAAAGATTATTCCAATGAACACTCAAATCCGCTTCGATATAAGTTGTGAACTTGGCTACGAAGTGACGGGGTTAAGCGACTTCCTGTTTAACATTGAGGTGGCGCAAACTCCCCAACAGACTGTGCTTTCGAGCCATTGTGCTGTTTCTAATGCGCAAAATCTTGAGAGTTTCACGTCAAAGGATTTGCCGAATAAATTTATTCGCTTTTCGGCATTGTCGGGTTTTGTAAATGTGGATTACACGGCTAGTGTGCTCATTAATCACTACTGGGCTGAACCCGCAACGCTAGTGGAGCATCCTATCGCCGAGTTGCCAAAAGAGGCACTGCCCTATCTGCTACCAAGCCGATATTGTGAATCGGACAAATTATTTTATGTTGCAAATAGTCATTTTGGCGGAATGTCTCGTGGTTATCAGCGAGTTCAGGCAATTTGTGACTGGGTCTATGCGAACGTACGGTTTATTCCAGGTGTATCAAATGCAATGACATCAGCAACCGACACGCTTAATAGTGGCGCTGGTGTTTGTAGAGATTTTGCGCATCTGACAATTGGATTATTGAGATCATTAAATATTCCCGCCAGATTTGTTGCGGGCTACGACTACGGTGCAGACCCCGCTTTGGGTCCTACTGATTTCCATGCCTATGTCGAGGCATTTGTTGGCAATCGCTGGTTTATTTTTGACTCCACTCGCATCTGCCCGCGAAATGGACTAGTCAGAATCGGCACAGGCTTTGATGCGGCAGATGTCGCGTTTGCGACGATTTTTGGGCCCGCCCGATTTACCGGGATGAAATTGGATATCCAGCCGTTTGACGATTCAGGTTTGACGATTACCCTCGTGGATAATGTATCTCTTGCCATTTCCACCTCGTCTATTGACGATATGCATGGTGGCATACCAAATGCGGTCGACGGCTCGTATCTGGTCTCTAATTCGGTGATGGGTGCCGCTGCAAATTCTGACTTCTCGGCGGAAATCATTTCGTTTAACCATTCAGAAAATTAAATGAAACGGTGGCCTGCAACCACGCCACTTACTATGTAATAAAGTATCTAGCTAATAGTTCAACCAGCAAATCCAGAGAGCGTGTCTGCAAGTTTGCGCCTACAAGCAACCTTCCCCCGCATGCTGACATTGCGTCAGCTATGGTTCAGCTACTGTGTTTTCTCGAGGGCGGATCACTGACAAAAAACGGTTCCAAACTTATCCCGGCATTTAGTCTTGTAGGTGTGCGCTGACAGAGATCTCCACTAATTCCCGACATTACAGATTTGCGCTGAAACCTAACATACATGAGCGGAAAAGCTATGAGGAGCAGTTGCACTCATCGTGAGTCGGTAACTGCGACTGTCAAACATCAGCAGCAGCGCGTCTCAAATCACTAAAGAGGATAGCTGGTACTCCAACCCCGCTCGCGTTTATATATATATTAGGAGATTCGTCATGAATTGGGACACGATCGAAGGCAACTGGAAACAGTTTAAAGGTAGTGCCAAGCAACAATGGGGCAAGTTGACCGACGACAATCTGGACGTCATCGCTGGCAAGCGTGATCAGCTCGCCGGCAAGATTCAGGAGGCCTACGGCGTCACCAGAGATGAAGCAGAAAAGCAAATTTCAGACTTTGAGAAGCGCCAATCGAAGGAATAAAAACTGTGATCGGTTGCAACACATCCAATCGCCAAACTAATTAGAATTTAAAAGGAAATTATCATGACTAAAAAAATCATATCCACTCTAGTTGTTTCATTGCTCGCCGCAACCAGCATGACAGCGTTTGCATCAATGACCAAAGCCGAATACGGCATGGCAAAAGACCAGATCAAGGCAGACTATAAGGCAGCTAAAGCAGCTTGCAGCAGCATGACCGGCAATGCCAAGGATATTTGTGTCGTCGAAGCAAAAGGCAATGAAAAAGTAGGTAAAGCTGATCTGGAAGCACGCTACACCGGCAAAGAAAAAGCGCAATATAATTTGCGCATTGCTAAGGCAGAAGCTGCTTACGATGTCGCAAAAGAAAAATGTGATGACGCTACCGGCAACGCAAAAAATGTTTGTGTGAAAGAAGCCAAGGCTACTCAAATTAAAGCAAAAGCAGATGCCAAGATGACTAAAGCTGTCAAGAACGCGGCTACGGATGCGATGGATGAGCGTATGACCGCGGATTACAAAGTTGCAATAGAGAAGTGTGACGCTTTGTCTGGGGACGCAAAGTCCGCGTGTGTGGCTAATGCTAAAACCAAGTTTAATAAAAGCTAGTTTTTCGAGTTAGGTGAGTGACATTGTTGCGCAATCAGTTATAAATCCTGACAATAGAGTTATAACTGGTTGCGCGTCTTTTTACTTGATTTCCTATTTTGAAAGCCCAGTGTCTAAATGGCATCTGAACCAAAACCCGCTGTAAAAAATAATGACTTGCGTATCTTGATCGTTGATGATCATGATGTAGTGCGGGTTGGTTTTCGGCAGATCCTCACGGAACATTCCAGATTTCAAGTAACAGGGGAAGCTAACTGCGCGAAGCAGGCATTTGAGCTGCTGCGCAAAGAAACATTTGATATTGTACTGCTCGATTTGTCGCTTCCTGACGGATCGGGAGTTGATATTTTGAGAAAAATTCGCGAGCGCTACCCTGATACTAAAGTGCTGATGCTAAGCGGTTTTGCTGAAGAGCAATATGGCGTAAACATGTTGCGTGCGGGTGCGTCCGGTTTCCTCAGCAAAACATGCACTGCAGAACAGCTCACGGGTGCCATTGAAACGATTGCAATCGGGCGCCGGTATGTGAGTCCAAAGTTAGCCGAAATCCTGGCAGAGGGATTGAGTGCACCCACTGACAAACCGGTGCACGAGCAGCTCTCGGAGCGCGAATTCCAGATTTTTTGTCGCTTGTCGGAAGGTAAAACGGTTTCCGAAATTGCAGAGAGTTTATTTATCAGCGTCAAGACCGTAAGCACTTACCGGGCACGCCTGTTAGAAAAAATGGGTTTGAAAACAAACTCCGAACTTACTTACTACGCATTAAAAAACGGATTAATCCAGTAGCAACCTTGTAGCAAGTTTAGTTGCGAGGCCAGCGGGACGACCGAGGGTTTTCAGAAAATGAATTATTCAGCGTTACCAAAGAAGCGCGATATCGAGATTGAAGTTATGAGCAGACTTAGAATCGCGATTATTGAGGATTCAATTAAGATCCGCAAACGGCTCGTCGAGCTCATCGAAGAGATGGATGACATGGAAGTTGTGGGTGAGGCCTGGACCGAGATCGAGGCAATCAACATTTGTAAACAAACCTCTCCCGATGCCATCATTCTGGATATGCAGCTTGAGGTCGGTAATGGGTTGGGTGTGATGCGTGCAATGCAATACAACGCAGCCAAACCCAAACCCACGATTATTGTACTCACCAACTTTCCATCGCCCTCTTTGCAGCGCGCAGCGATTTCACTAGGCGCTGATACATTTTTGGACAAGTCGCTCGAATTTCACAAGCTTCCCGGTTTATTGAGTTCAGCTGCAGATAATTTGCCCTCACGACATTGAATTGGGTTGTTGATTTCTGTTATCAGTGATCAGCCTTTGCGGTCATTAGTAAAGCTGAAGTAGCGTGCAGCGCAAAAAATCAGAGCAAAAAATAAATAAAAATAATTACGATACAAGCATATCAAGCGCCGATAGATTGATGGAAAACATTACCGCCGATGCCGCAATTGCCAGTAGCGAATCCGGTCTGGGTCAACCGCCGCCTGAAGTCGCTGCAGGCATAGAAGCACCCACACAGAGTGCTCGCATCATCCCCGTAAAGAGTTTTCGAAATGTCGCCCTCGGTATCATCGCGACTGCAGCGCTGATATGGCTGCTTAAATTTGCTGAAGACGTCATCATCCCGGTTCTACTAGGGCTTATCCTCAGTTACAGCTTGCGACCGTTTGTGGAATGGCTGCAGAGAGTATTGTTTATACCGCGCGCATTGGCAGCAGCACTTCTGCTTATTGCGATCTTCGGGGGTGTTGGTGCCGGGTTTTGGAATCTGCGCGCCGATGTGGCTGCTGTGGCCAGTGAGCTGCCGAAAGCAGCGCGAATGATTCGTGAGTTTGTGGGTGCCGCGAGGGACGGCTCGCCCGGACTAATGGGCGATATTCGACGCGCGGCGAATGAGCTTGATCAGGCGTCAGCGTCGCTCAGCCTAGAGCAAAAAAATCTTGATCCAACTGTCGCGCGTAAAGGCAGCGCCGCTGCGGCTGGCTCTGCGGCGATCTCAGCGGCAGGTGCAGACTCACATTCGAGCAACACCATCAGCCGGGTTCAGACGTATATGTTGGAACGAGTTGGCTCCGTGCTGGGTGTGGTGAGTACGCTTGCATTTGCGGGATTACTCGCATTCTTTCTGCTATGCGCCGGCACCGAGCATCGAAAAAAATTGCTACAGATAGTCGGTCAATCTCTCTCCCGAAAAAAAATAACGCTGACTATCCTGAATGAAATCAACACTCAGGTTCAATATTATTTAGCTGCTACGGCCGCGACCAACATCGGTTTGGGACTTGCTACCTGGGCGCTATTTGCATACTTTGGTATCGAACGAGCATTTCTATGGGGAATCGTGGCGACTGTATTGCATCTCATTCCCTACATCGGAACCGGGTTATTTTTGGGATTGTGTTTTTTGATTGGATTGGTATCACTCGATGGTTTCTGGCCCGCATTTTATTTAACCGTTATTTGGCTGATGATTCAATTTGTGATCGGTTTCTGCCTTGCGACCTATATCCAAAGCCGTTCTGCGCGCATCAATAGCGCGGCATTATTTGTGGGTTTTCTGCTGTTCGGTTGGCTGTGGGGCGGGTGGGGGCTGGTGGTTGCTGCACCCGTTTTAGCTGCAGTAAAAGCGGTCACGTCTCGCGTAACTCCGCTTCGGGATATCAGCACTTTACTTTCTTAGAACTTGCTTCGGCGTGTGGCGGAAAATTAGTGCGCTGAATGAGGATGCCTTTTAAACTAGTGCATTACGCCAAATCCGCAGCTTTTATATCTGTTTCATCGACATTGCGCGGAATAGTCACTTCAATGGTTGTGCCTTTTCCAGGTGCGGATTTCCACAAGGCGTCGCCACCGAGCGAACGTGCACGCTGGCGAATGCCTGATAACCCGTGGGACATATTCGACGGATTAAACGAGGGTGGCAACCCCGCGCCATCATCGGTTAAGACCAGATAAATATTTTTCTCGTCTACGTGCAGATTAGCCAGAAAGTTTTTCGCTTTCGCATGACGTAAAGCGTTCGTTGTTACCTCTTGCACAATCCGGAACAACGCAATCGAAGCGTCGGGTGAAATTACCCCTAATTCTTCGGCCAGATTAAGCGTGCATGTCAACCCGCCCTTGTTGCAGTGTTCGCTTATGTACCACTCAAGCGCGGGCGCCAAACCAAGATTGTCGAGTAGTGATGGACGCAGATTTTCCACGACGCGTCGTTTGAGCGAGACCGCTTCGTCGAACATGTCAGACATTTGTTTAAATCGTTTTAGCGCATCTGGGCTGTGTGCGGCGTGCGTGCGTAACCATTCCAAATCCATTTTGGCCGAAGTTAGAATGCCGCCCAGCTCGTCATGCAGGTCGCGTGCCAATGCTGCTCGATCCTGCTCGCCAGAGCGTTGCAAATGGGTGGAGAGCTCGTTCAACTCAGCGGTTCTTTCGTTCACAAGATTAAGCAGTCGCTGGTTTTCAGTTTCGCGGATGTCGATGAGCGCTTGGCGCTGGTGCAAATCCTTGATAAATAAATACAAGGCGCAGGCCAGCAGTAACAGGTTCAAGATCGCAATCGCCAGCATACCCATCCGGGAGACCACCAGGTCGCGCTCTGAACTTTTGCGAGCGCTGTTTAGATCACTCAACATGTCCTGAGACAAGCGCGCTACTTTTTGTCGCGCGGTGTCCATCAATTGTTTAGCGTTATTGCTGCCAATAAGCTTTAAAGCCTCTTCTCGTTTGCCTTGGTCGGCCAGCGCCACGATGGCTTCAAGTCCGATAAACATGTTTAGCGTGATCGTAGCCAGCTCGTCTACCTGCTTTTTTTGATCTGGCTGATTAGCAAAAGCCATGGTCAACTTCATTTGCAGCTTTGGAAACTCGGTTCGTGCCTCCATGAGAGGCTCTAAATACTCCTTGTCACCGGTAAGCAGATAGCCGCGCTGCCCGGTTTCAGCATTGAGTAACGTCGTAAATAATGTTTCCACCAAGTCCAAATTATCGCGCGCGACCTGTCGCGCGTTCACACTTTGCGACACGGCTTTATAATTACGCTCCGACACCACCATAAAGGTAATCGTAAAAATAATGGTAAGTAGCGCGGGGGCAATAAACGATGGCGGAACGCTGCCCCATAAAATTTTAAACGCTTCGCGATTGTTTAACGCCGAAAAATTAGAGTCAGCCATGTGATCCTGCCCTTTGCTTTATTTCGTGTTAGTTAGGAAAGCAGTCAAGAATGAAAGAGGGCAAATTTATGATCAATTTCTCGATCTTGAATCGAAGTGTACGGGCTAAACATGCACAACGTCTATTGCATCCTATCGGCTCGCCTTAATACCATTCAAAATATTGATGCTGAATGAGATCACATTGCGTGATCAGAGCATGCGCAATTTGGTTTGTCCACAAGCGAGCGCCCGCAATCCATGCGGGCGTTCGTGCTTTTGACTTCGTGACTGATTCGTTACGCCACGATTTAAAATCCGACCAGGCAATGTTGCATCACTTTCTGCCGATCAATCCCATTACCAGCGTAACCAGGAATACGACGACAAAAATGTAGAACAGAATTTTTGCTATTTCTATAGCGCCGCCGGCGATGCCACCGAAACCGAACACTGCCGCAATAATGGCAATAACAAAAAATGTAGCTGCCCATCTCAACATAATGATTCTCCTTTATTTAAGCTTCCCTGAAATTGTTGCCGCCCTGCTTAATCCTCCATGAGGTCGGTTAGTTCGTTCGCGTGTTCTTCTTCCATCGCCAAAATAGATTCGATCATTCGACGGGTGGTTGGATCCGCTTCTCCCAAAAACTGGGCAAATGCACGATAACTTTCAATCGCAATCCGCTCGGCCACCAGGTTTTCACGGATCATGTCCTGCAAATCGGTGCCCTCAAAATACTCAGCATGGCTACGTTCAGCTAAGCCCACTGGATTAAAGTCCGGAGTACCGCCAAGCTGCATGATGCGCTCCGCAATCAAGTCCGCATGCGCCAGTTCTTCGATAGCGTGCTGAGCAAACTCCGCTGCCACATAGCGTCCCTTGATGCGATTGGCGACGTAATAATGTCGCTTATATCGCAACGTGCAGACAAGCTCCGTGGCGAGCGATTCATTTAGCAGTCCGATAACGAGATCTTTGTCCAATTTGTAGTCCGGCGTGATCGCGCCACTGTTCACTTCTTTACGAGCCATTTTACGGAGGAGCGATTTGTCCGTGAGCAGCGCGGGCAAGTCAACATGTTTCTTGTCAGCCTTCGAACGCCCAATTGGTTTGGCGTGGTCATGGTTGGCATCACTTTCGTGATGACCTTTGGCTTTGCCAGGCCCAGCATCAGAGCGGTGTTTTAACCCGTTTTGCTTATGGTCGCGCTTTACACGGGGCTTTTGCTTCATCGCTTCCTCCAGCTTGTGTTAATTTGGGTATTTAATTTATTTACCAGCTGACGTTTTCAAACGGATATCGTTTTTCACCGACGACACGCCTTTGACACCGCGTGCTATCTCAACGGCACGGTTGATTTCGTTTTGGTCATTCGCGAAGCCGCTCAATTGAACGGTACCTTTGAATGTTTCAACTTTTACATCAAGCGCGCTGACGGTTTTGTCTTCAACATAAAGAGCCTTAACTTTGGTGGTAATAACGGAATCATCAACGCCTTCGCCAAAACTTTCCTGACGGGCGGTGCTCGCGCAACCTGCCGCGAAAATTGATGCTGCGACCATGAAGCCTACAAATATTTTCTGAAAAGAAACCATGGAAATCTCCTGAGTGGTATTGAGGTTAAGATAATTTGATTACCGCACGATCGCGGCTATATAAACTTTATCGCCCTCTCTTTACTTTCCGCGTAGGCAAGTTTCGATAATTGATTGCTGAAGTTTCTTCTCGAATTGTAGGATTACGCTTACATGCGGATGGTTGTCGAGTTGAAAATGTGTTCTGGTCACCTTTTGTTCCGGCCGCTTTAGTAAATTATCTCCTCCTCATGCGCATGTTGTAGTCCCTCGCCCACAGCGAAATCAGCATGGTTTGCGTGCGCTTT
>JAYVYF010000429.1:0-3273 GCA_043784585.1 Burkholderiales bacterium | reverse complement strand
CCAATGAAAAAAGCTAAAAAGTCACTCATTGTCGCAAGTTTGCTCTCAGCATCCGCTTTTCAAACGTTCGCGCAAACACCCCCACCGTCTGATCCTGTTCCAGCCCCTGTTGCTGCCGATAAACCCGCGGATGCAGCACCGGCTGCGCCCGCAATATATTCCATTGGGGGCTTCGATTTGACCGGTCATGTTGATGTCGGCTACACGAATCTTCGCAATTCTGGCAAGTTCGTCAGTGGTTCAAACTCACGCGTTTTCGATTTTGACCGCAACACAACGAGTTTGCATGCAGTTGATTTGCAATTCGCAAAGACTCCTGAGGAAGGTTTCGGTGGACTCTTAGATGTCACTTTCGGTAAAGATGCAGACACGATAGCCGCATACGGTACCATCGACAGAAATCGCGGCCCTGCCAATGGCGTTGATAAACGCGCCGATATTACGCAGGCGTTCATTCATTACGGTGCCGGTCCCCTTACCCTAATCGCAGGTAAGTTCGTCACGCTCTCTGGCGCAGAAGTCATCAAGAGCGCGGGGGATACGAATTACTCACGTTCTATATTGTTCGGATACGCTATTCCATTTACCCATACGGGTGTGCGCGCGACCTATAAAGTTAGCGATGCCTTAACGCTTATAGGCGGCGTAAATCAGGGCTGGGACGCATTTAAAGATACCAACAAAGACAAAACGATTGAGCTATCGGCCGGATTCACGCCCAACAAATCGTTCACGTTGTTGGTAACGGGCTACAGCGGCAAAGAGCAGCTCGTTAACTATCCTAAATCTGATGAAAAAGGCACGCGTAACTTGCTCGATGTAGTGGCTACCGTTGTGGCAAACGAGCAACTAACCTTCATTGCTAACTTCGATTACGGCACACAGGACGGCAGCAGCGCTGGTCTAGGTAAAGCCAAGTGGCAAGGTCTTGCAGGCTATGCGAATTACCAATTCAGTGATGAGTGGAGACTTTCATTGCGAGGTGAGTATTTTGACGATAAGGACGGCTACCGGACGGGTCTTGTCCAAAAATGGAAAGAGGCTACGGCCACGGTTGCGTACTTGCCAAACAAAAATGTTGAGGTCCGTGCCGAAGTTAGAGCCGATCGTTCTGACCAGTTCGCATTTCTAAAATCAGATCGCATAACACCTTCAAAAGTCGACCGGTCATTTGGCCTTGAGTTTCTTTACAAATTTTGATCACCCAAAGGGAGTCAACACATGAAATTAGTCACTGCGATCATCAAGCCATTCAAGCTTGACGAAGTACGTGAAGCCTTATCCGCCATTGGCGTACAAGGCATCACCGTTACGGAAGTCAAAGGTTTCGGGCGACAAAAAGGGCACACCGAGTTGTATCGCGGCGCGGAGTACGTAGTGGATTTTCTGCCGAAAGTAAAAATCGAAGCAGCCGTAAAAGACGACATGATCGACCAGGTGATCGAAGCGGTAGAAAAATCCGCGAACACCGGCAAGATCGGCGACGGCAAAATTTTTGTCTTTAATCTTGAGCAAGTCGTTCGTATTCGCACCGGTGAAACCGGCGCGGATGCGCTTTAACAGGGAGCACTTTCAAAATGACACCTATCAAAAAAATACTCTCTCTGTTTGTGGTTAGCAGTGCATTCGCGTTTGGCGCGATCGCTGAAGCGCAAACGCCTTCTGTTGTCCCAGCATCTGCTGCACCCAATGCTGCGGCACCTACTGATGTTAAAGCATCGGCTTCTGATGCAGCACCTGCCACCGCTCCCCCAGCTGTGACGGATGCAAAAGCCGCCGCCGCAACACCCCCACCGCCGCCCGTCCCCAACAAAGGCGACGTGGCCTGGATGTTGACTTGTACCGCCTTGGTGCTGCTGATGAGCATCCCGGCATTGGCTTTGTTCTACGGCGGTTTGGTGCGCTCGAAGAACATGCTATCGGTACTGATGCAGGTCTTCGTCACGTTTTCGCTCATCACGGTGCTTTGGGTAATCTACGGATATAGCTTTGCGTTTACCGAAGGCAGTGGTGCCACCAGTCCATTCTTTGGCGGTAGCGGCCGCATCTTTTTCAAAGGCATGGCAGATTTGGTAAAAGGTGAATTCACCACTGCTGCGACGTTTAGCAAAGGCGTGGTTCTCCCCGAAATGCTGTATGCCGCGTATCAGGCCACGTTCGCTGCCATCACCTGTTGTTTGATTCTGGGCTCGGTAGCAGAACGCATGAAATTTGGCGCGGTCATCTTGTTTATGGTGCTGTGGTTTACCTTCAGCTATATCCCGGTTGCGCACATGGTTTGGTTCTGGTCTGGCCCTGACGCATACACAACGGCGGCATCGGTGGATATCGAAAATGCTAAAGCCGGTTTGCTCTGGCAGTGGGGCGCACTTGATTTTGCCGGCGGTACCGTGGTGCACATCAACGCGGGCGTGGCGGGACTCGTCGCGGCATTCTTCCTTGGCAAGCGCATCGGCTTCGGCAAAGAGGCGTTGACCCCGCACAACCTCACCATGACTATGATTGGCGCATCGCTGTTGTGGTTTGGCTGGTTCGGCTTTAACGCTGGCTCTGCGCTGGAAGCCAACAATACCGCCGTTTTGGCCTTCATGAATACTTTCTTGGCAACTGCGGCCGCGGTGCTGTCATGGATGACTGCTGAATGGTTGCTGCGCGGCAAGCCGTCGATGTTGGGCGCTGCCTCCGGCGCTGTTGCGGGCTTGGTAGCGATCACCCCCGCCGCAGGCAACGTCGGCATTGCAGGCGCGTTGGCCATTGGCCTCCTCGCCGGTGTGGTGTGTTTGTGGGGCGTGACTGGCTTGAAGAAAATGCTTAAGGCGGATGACTCGCTGGATGTATTTGGAGTGCACGCCGTGGGCGGTATTTTGGGTGCATTGTTGACGGGGGTATTTAATTCGCCCGACCTAGGCGGCCCAGGCTTTCCAAATAACTGGTTCGAAATGAAGCCGGGTTTTGAAACCATCATGGCACAGGTGCTGGTGCAGGCTAAAGCTGTAGGCGTGACCGTCGTCTGGTCGGCCGTGGTGGCAGCGGCATCGTTGTTTATTGTCAAGATGGTGGTGGGTCTGCGGGTTCCAGAAGACGAGGAACGCGAAGGCCTGGATATCACGTCGCACGGTGAATCGGCTTACAACGGCTAATTGCCAGAGAGGCTGGTAATGATGCACGGCGGAAATCACTGATTTCTGCTGGCAACTCGCAACGTAAAAATAGCGTCCCATATCCTTGGGGCGCTATTTTTTTGTCTTGATTTTTGATTAGCCGCACCAAATT
>JAYVYF010000428.1:0-2938 GCA_043784585.1 Burkholderiales bacterium | reverse complement strand
GTCTGGATTATTGTGCTTCTGCAAACGAACGTTCCAGTACTCATCCTCGGTCAGGCCGCTGCGCAGCACAAAGCCACGGCTGTAGTAGGTCCTGATGATGGTTTCGTAGTCGACGCCAAGCACTAAAATATCGGCAATACCCGCGTAAAGTTCGCGAAATCGTTGATTGCAAAACACCAGACGATTGTGAGCATCATAGAACGCGACGCCCGCCGGCAACGGCTCTAACGCGCGAATGATTCGTTCAATATCCTGAGTCGAAGAAGCGCTGTTTTCGGCCTGCCTGCTGATCGCGCGAAGCCGTTCAGATTCGTCGGACGTGCCTGGCAGGGTCGCCATGTTCGGCGAGGGGTTCGGGTCAGACATCGGCATAAAAAATTCGGGGAACAATGTTCATAATATTCAGTGTCTGTTGCCACGGCCAAACGGGTTGCAGTAGTGGTTGTACGTGCATCTGCACTTGCATGCGATTGAATGTTTCATCCTAGGCGCTGGCAATGGGATTGACCGATTGGCGGTAGTAACTCACTTCTTCTTTAAGCGCAATCCACCAGACTTTACCCTTGACCGAATGAGAGCCACACGGCGTCATCGTCACAAAACCGGGATAAGCGCGACCAAGATTATTCGGGTCTTCACGGCGTGTGCGCGGCGGGGCTACCAAACCTTTCTCGTTGGACTCCAGCGGAAACAGCCAGCAACCCATTGGCTTGTAATGCCATTTATGTCTGCCTTGCGCTACGGCTAACGTTTGCAGCGAACACTTGCCATCTTTTTCAGTGAATGAACAACGCGTATCGGCAAAATGGGCAGGTTTGGATTTATAGCGATAAACCCGCGTTGATGTCTTGCGACCATGGTGCTCGCCCCATACCGCATCGCCAATATATTTTTTGGGCAAGAGTGAAAAGTGTTCGGGAAATTTGGCGACCGTTTCGTGAATCAGCGCTTCTTCTTCTGGCAATAAAAATGCACCATCACTGCAACAAATGCCTTCGCAAACGGCCAGATCGCAATGGCGCAGTTTGGCGGGTAATTTGCGACGGTTTTTTGTTTTTGGTTCGACCACAGGCATTGACTAAATCCTATTGAGTTTGAAGCATTTCACGAATATCAAAGATACCACCATTGGTCAGGCGACCGGTATCAATGAGTGAGACGATGTCGCGTGCCACTTCGTTCGCAGCACGCAAAGTGCCGTCATTTTTCATCGCACGGAAACGCTCCACATCCGGAAAATCATACGCGTTCTTGGCGCGTATCTGGCCCTGCATTGGCGTGTCAATCACCCCCGGTGCAAGCGCACAGACGGAAAGCGCGGGATCTGCTGCCGCCGACTCCAGCGATGCCGCGCGTGTCGCCATTTCCAAGCCCGCTTTGGCTGTACAGTATGCAGCCCAGCCAGATATGGGCCGTTTGGCAGCACCTGAGGAGATATTTAAAATCAGCCGTTCTTTGGCGATTGTGCGAGTCGCGTTAGCGAATAGCCGCATCAAAATCATCGGTGCCAACAAATTCACATCAAGGTTAAATTTCAACGCGCTAGCATCGATAGCATTAAACGGCGCCACGGGCGCGACGATTCCTGCGTTATTAATCAACACGGCTTTATCGAATATCTTGCCTGCTATCTGCGCCAAAAATTTTTCAAAGGTGGGCTCAATGGTTGCAAGATCAGAAAGATCGATAAAAATTTTGGCATTTGTTCGATCCTGCAACGCAAAACGCGACATTGAAAAAACCACATTTTCAGCATCCGCCCGCAGCGCCTCATACAATGCAGCACCCAGCCCTTTGGTGGTGCCCGTTACCAGATATAACTTCATGCGCTGATCTCGAAAAGCTGGTTAATCAAACAGCGCGACCAGCGCACCGATACCGACGCCGACCAAATCGCTGCCGGCGGCTGCGCCTTCACATAACACCTCGCCGGCCACCAGCCAATCGAGCGGGCCTGACGAAGACGTTTGCTGGCGATTCAAGCTTACGGAGGTCTCACGCATGCGCTGCAAGGCGGCGTTGAGCTGCGTTTTTTGCTCCACCCGGTCCGCGGTCAGCGGAATCTTTTGTCTGGCTTCCAGCGCGGTCAGCGCCTTTTCGACCGCCTCGTTATCGAGCACTGAAATTGCCGAGCCGCAATGACTGCACGACGTATCATGCGTCAGATCAATTGAACCGCCGCAACTCGAGCAACGCACTTGCTGGATCCTGATTGAAAGCGACTTTATCTCGGCGAGGTTCAAGCTGCGAATAAAGTTTTTCTCAATCAAAAATTGCGTGAAACTGATCGCCCGGCCATGGCCTTGATCACAGCGGTAGTAGCTGAAACGGCCATTTTTCTGAATATCGTTTGTAAGCTTTAGCCCGTTTGCGAATGGGGGACAAACCGGACACTTCATCAAGCTACTGACTGTATTGCGCAGCCCGTCCACCGCTCTAAATTGAGCTTCGTGAATACGTTTGAATAGCGCAATCACCGATGTGGCGGATAGCGCAGTGCTTTCAAAATGATCAAACCAGATTAATTGGCACGACCAGCACGCATCAATGGTCAGCGCGGCATCATATTGAGATTCAAGCAACAGCGCCTCCATCTCGCTGCGGCAGCTTGGGCAGCTTTTGCCATTAGTCATGATCGTGTCGGGCATCGGTTAAACAGCTCACGCGACGCCACTCAGGCACCAAGTGCCGCAATACCCGCTGCTGCAATCTGCGCATCCTCGGCAGATTTCACGCCGGACACACCCACTGCACCAATAATTTCCCCCTCAATCACAATCGGCACGCCGCCTTCAAGAAAGGTGATGCCCGGCATCGACAGCGCGGATACCCGTCCGTTATTGACCATGTCCTCATCGCCCTTGGTCGCGCGACGACGAACCGCGGCGCTGAACGCTTTACCTTGTGAAATGGCAACGCTGGCCGGTGCGCAGGTGTC
>JAYVYF010000427.1:0-1848 GCA_043784585.1 Burkholderiales bacterium | reverse complement strand
GGCCCAAGCCACAACCGCGTTGCAGATTGCGATTGCGATGGCCGCCATCGCACTCCTCACCAGACGGCGCTGGTTGGAGAAGGCCGTTTTCGGTATGAGCGGTGTCGGGATAGTAGTAGGCTTGCTTGCTTATTTACATATATGATTTACTTGGGCTTGCGTCGTGCCGCCAGCATCGCTGATGGCCCACAATCATTACCCAATCCCTACAGCTTGTGTTGAGCCGACGCTGTGTTGCTGGGCTAGGGTACTGTCATAGCCAAAACTCTGTTGTCTGAGACGATTTCTTAGGTTTCGATATTTCAGAATCGAATCGAGCAGCGTAAACCGCGAGAACGGTCTACTACTAATCCTGTAATCCTTTCTTTGAGTCCTTAACGGAAAGCTTAAAGGGTCAGCCGTCATGTTTTAACAAGACGTTATAGTGCGAGGTTAGCTGCGTGCGCACTCAAATCCGTCCACTAGCCATCATCAAATCTATTTCTTGTGAGGTACTGAATGCGACTTCACAACTTGTGCACTATCGGCGTCCTTCTTTGCCTTTTGCGCGTCAGCAACTAGTTTGGTTTTTTGTTTGGCCGCTGCGCCATCGACCTTATTTTTTTTACGTGCTTCCTGCTTGGCTGCTTTGTCTGCGGCGCGTTCCCCCATAAAAGATTTTTTGGCATCGATATTTTTCTTAATTTCAGCCCGCCGCACGTCGCGCCGCTCGGCGATGCTCTGTTGCACGGTATCGTGTTTGCCATCCAGAAGCCGCTCGTTTCGCGTTGCTCTAAAAAATTCTGGCACATCGCTCAAGATGCGCGGTGCGGTTTTGCCGCCGTGCGCAACAAAGCCTGCTTGATTGGGCGAGACTTCGGCACGGCCTTGCGACGTGGTGATAACGCTCCCACCCGCGTTCACTTTGTCGTATGTGCCCGGCTCACCTTCGGTTGATCCAGCTGGGATGACGAGCGGTTCATGATCGGTGCCGCGTATGCCAATTGTGGCACTGGGTGTGCGGACGGTATATTTGCGTTGGTTAAACTTTCCGATCCAGCCGGTGATGGAACGAAAACTGCCTTGCAGCAATCCAAAAACTCCAGTATCAGAATCGTTACCTTTGGCTTGATATTTCACGATTCGCATCTGTGTGTTCGGGCGAATGGCCATGTAGCCGCCATCTTCCATATCCAAATGCAGCTCGCCATCGCGGCCGGTAACAATCGATTCACCTTCGACCAGCATATCGCCCACTTTTACGTTTCGGCGCTGCGCAATTGTATTTGCCACTGCTGGCGCGATCACAACTACATTGCCTTCAACCAGTGCCACCTTTGCTGCATTATTGACTTCCAATGTCTTGGTTTCGGAAGCGGGATTGTCGGCGGGAGCGGACGCAGTGGTAGGCAGAGTCGCAATATTGCGGTTGGGGGCTGCGGTAGGTGCGGTCATTGGAGTACCACTATTAGCCGTTATGGGTGGCGTCTGCGCCCATATCAGGCGTATCGGCAACACCGCCGTGCCAGTGAGCATGACTGCAACGCCTATGCCCCGATACAACCATAAGTTTAAACACGTTTTTTGCAATAAATTTTGAGTTGTAGTTGTCATTCTTATTCTCGCCCTAGGGAGCCACTGTTGTGGATATGCTGAGATTCGTATGATTTCATCATATTAAATAACGCCAACAGAGCCAGTTGGCATACATGGTGTGAATAGCGGTGTAAAAATGTAACACTGAAGTATGCTGAATTCTGCGGAAATCGCGGAGGGTGTAAAGAATTTTGCATAGATTGATTTTTTGCTAGGCTCCACGTAATTCAAGGAGCTTATATGAAACGTAGCAAAGCCTTAAACACCAACATT
>JAYVYF010000426.1:0-5695 GCA_043784585.1 Burkholderiales bacterium | reverse complement strand
CTTACATCCCGTCTCCACACACGATCATCAACGGGGTGGCGAAACTGCAACCAGGATATCAACTTGACGCGAGCCCGCATGGCTTCGCTACGCGTAGCTTTGCAGATGTTCTTTACCCTGAAGATATTGATGGAACCGACCGTCTCTGCGTGGACGCATTGCGCAATAAAATTATAGACACGGTCACCAGCTATAGGCCAAGCGATAAATCGCGCTGGGGCACTTTTTTGAGCGGTGGCACAGACAGCTCCAGCATCACTGGCATTCTCGCGCGCACGAACCAGAAAATTCGCGTGGACAGTTTTTCGATTGGATTCGCCGAGGCTGGATACGATGAAATGTCATATTCGCGGATAGCGGCAAAACATTTTGGTTTGGAAAGTCATGAATTAAACGTTGATGAAAACGATGCTGTTGCCCTGATACCTCGGCTGGCAAAAGCGTTCGCCGAACCGTTTGGTAATGCCTCCGCAATACCCACGTTTTATTGTGCCGATCTTGCCCGTAAAAACGGTAAGGAATTTTTGATTGCAGGCGATGGCGGTGATGAAATTTTCGGCGGCAATGAGCGCTACGCAAAAGATCAGGTATTCACGTGGTATTACCATGCGCCAACACCCGTGCGGTGGATAGGCGCGCTAGTAGCGAAGCTGCTGTCGGGATTCGACTTCAGCATCGCCAAGCGCGTGAGTAACATGATTCGGCGCGGACAAATGCCGAACCCGGATCGCTTCTACAGCGATGATTCGTTTGCGTCGGATCACTTCGAAGAACTGCTAACCCCGCCGTTTCGCGCCGCAATCAAGCTTGATGAATCTTTGGACATTCAGCGCAGCCTATTTATTCGCGTCGGCACTAAAAGTGAGCTACATCGGCTGATGTATCTGGATCTGAAACTGACAATCGCTGAAAGTGATTTGGTAAAAGTTATTACGGCAACCAAACTGGCTGGAATTGATGTCGCGTTCCCTTATCTGGATCGCCGCCTGGTGGATTACACCGGCAAGTTGCCTGCACGCTTTAAGGTAAACCGTCTTAAAAAGCGCTACTTGTTCATGTTGGCGATGGAAAGTGTCTTACCCATCGAAATTCGTCAGAAAAAAAAGCAGGGTTTTGGGCTGCCTGTCGCGGTTTGGTTACGTCGCAAAGGGAAAATGCACGATTTAATGAATAGTGTCGTGCTGTCCGAGCGCGCGCTCAGTCGGGGCTATTTCAATGCCGAATTTATTCGTAATCTGATTGCGCAGCACGAGTGCGGGAGTTGGGATTATTCATCTGAAATTTTTCGCTTGTTGATGCTGGAGCTTTGGCATAGAGAATACCTTGACGTGCTTGAGCCATAACATGCGAAAAGTTTTGATGGTTCTTGAAGCTGGTTTCCCCATAAAAGGCGGCGGGGGTGCCGAAAGCCAGGTGCTAACACTTGGGAAGTGCCTGATGGCACGCAGTGTCGCAGTGCAGGTTGTGGTGCCAATGTCTGCGCATGCGCCGCAACTCACGCACGACAGCATTGACGGTTTAGAGGTGCTGCGTATTGCATATCCTAAAGTGCGGCTGCTTGGAGGCGTGGTTGTGCTGGTTAGGCTTGCCTGGCTGTTATTCGCGGAACGCAAAAATTACAGTTTTATTCATGCTCATATTGCCAATAATATGGCCTCGATTTGCGCAGTCATGGGCGCATTGTTGAACAAGCCCGTGTTGATTAAACTGACTGGTATGCATGAGATGGTAGGCGGCATTTTGGACGCATCGCCAACGATGTCTACGCGTTTAAAAAAATGGGCGATGCGCAAAGCCGACTTATTGCAGGCCACGAGCGAGCGCATTCGCCGAATGTTGATTGATTCAGGGTTTGATGCAGAGCGGATTCGTTTATTGCCAAATGGTGTCGATGTTGCTCGATTTGCGACGCAGCGGAATGACAAGTTGCGCGTTGAGCTGTGTGGAGAGACGTCACTTGTCGGTATTTTTGTTGGGCGTTTGTCGCCCGAAAAAGGTCATATGGCGTTGCTGCGCTCGTGGGCGACTGCAATGGCAGCTGATAAGCGCACGAAACTGGTGCTTGTCGGCGAGGGATCTGAACGAGACAAACTGCGATTGCTTACGGAGGAGTTAGATATCACCTCGCAAGTGGTTTTTGCCGGACATGCTAGTGACGTTTCGCAGTTTCTTGCCATCGCGGACTTTGGTCTGCTTACCTCGCTGAGTGAGGGGTTGTCGAACGCGCTCCTTGAATACATGGCAGCTGGTCTGCCCGTCGTAGGCTCGCGCGTCAGCGGTACAGAAGATTTTGTTGTACCTGGTGAAACGGGCTGGTTGTTTGAGCCTGGCGATGGCGAGGAGCTTGCGCAGTGTTTGCGCGAAGTTTCCGAGCAGCGAGTTGAAACAATCCGCAAGATGGGGCAAAACGCGCAGAAGAAAATTATTGCGCGCGCCTCGTTAGAGGCAGTGACAAATCAATTGATGGACTTTTATAGACTCGACGCCGCCTAGCTGTTAGATGTGGGCGCTGTATCAACAGTTACTCGTTTAGGACAATCACCGTGTGTGGCATTGCCGGAATCGTTTCTCCCTCGCTGCCGTTACCTGATCTCGCTATTGCGGACGCGATGTGCCGTCTAATTACGCATCGTGGCCCCGATGATCAAGGTATCCACACCACGCCGCGTGCGCAAATAGGCATGCGCCGACTCAGCATTATTGATCTTGCTGGCGGTCATCAACCTATTCATAACGAAGATAAATCGATCTGGATTGTGTTCAACGGCGAAATCTACAACTTCAAAGAGCTGCGTGTCGATCTCGAAAAACGTGGCCATCGTTTCTACACAAATACCGATACCGAATGTATCGTTCATGCGTATGAGGAGTTTGGCGATGAGTGCTTCACCAAACTACGCGGCATGTTTGGTATCGCCATTCTTGATTTGCGTGGCGGTGGACAACGTTTCGTTCTCGCGCGTGATCGCCTGGGCAAGAAGCCGCTCTATTATACGATGACTTCAGAGGGGCGGCTTGCTTTCGCATCTGAGTTGAAATCGCTTTTCGCAGTTCCTGGGTTTAATCCAAAAACCTCACTTTCCTCGACGCGTGAGTATTTTTCGATGGGCTATGTTGCAGGCCCAAACAGCATCTATGAAGGCGTGCACAAACTGTTGCCCGCGCACTATCTGGTCATGGAAGGCGATAAGATTCGCACGGCGCGCTACTGGAAGCTCGATTTCGGTCCCAAGTGGAAAGATAGCGAGGCTGAACTCGAAGAGAAGTTGCTGCACGAACTTGATGACGCTGTTCGCGTTCGCCTCGCCAGTGATGTGCCGTTTGGCGCTTTCTTGAGTGGTGGGCTCGATTCAAGTGTGGTTGCCGTTCTGATGGCGCGACATCTTTCGAATCCAGTAAAGGCGTTTACCATCGGCTTCAATGAGGATCAGTTCAACGAGCTGCCAGACGCACGAAAAGTTGCGCAGTATATTGGCGCGGAACATCATGAGTTGGTGGTGACACCAAAGGCCATGGACCTTCTCAACGATTTGTCCTGGTATTTTGATGAGCCATTTGGTGACTCTTCGTCGCTGCCCAGCTTCCTGGTCGCGCGGATGGCAGCACAGCACGTAAAAATGGTGTTATCCGGCGATGGCGGTGATGAAGGCTTCGCGGGCTATGAGCGCTACCAAAAGTATGCGCGCATGAATGACATGGCGCGGCGCGCGCTTGGTCTTGCCGGGCCGATAATGCGTGTTGCGGGTGCCGCTATCCCCCACCACTTTGGGACACGTCTTTCACGCATTGCCGGCAGGTTGGCGCTCCGTTACCCGGAACGATATATCTCGGGCGTGGCCCTGAGTACGGAGGATGACTTGAGCCCGATCCTCTCACCCGAAGTGATGCAATTTGATCCGTATCGCTCTGTTCGCGCGCATTTCCTTCGCGACGATGTTGAGGACGAAATGGACAAGATACTTGCCGGTGATATCGATACCTATCTCGTAGACGACATTCTTGTCAAAGTGGATCGAACCACAATGGCAAACTCGCTTGAGGCACGGGCGCCATTGCTTGATCATCAGCTTCTTGAGTTTGCGGCGCGATTGCCATTCAATATGAAGTGCCGCGACTACCAAGGAAAGTATCTGCTTAGAAAAGTGGCGGTGCGTCTTTTGCCGTCCGATTGCTTGCAGAAGCGCAAGCAAGGTTTTGCCATTCCGCTTGCAAAGTGGTTTCGTGAAGATTTTAAACCCCTGATGCAGGATGTGATTGAAAGCCGCGCATTCCGCGAGCGCGGGATTTTCAATGTGGTTGGTGTGCGAGGTTTATATGCTCAGCACCTTGCCGGCCGCCACGATTTCAGCGAATTACTCTGGCTGGTTTTGACCTACGAAATGTGGGCGCGCATCTACGTGGATGGACGTCAGAGTGATAACGTCCCTATTCGCATAAGGGCAGGCTCGGCATGACCTCGCTCGCGAATATTCTGCTGGCAATCATTATTGTCTACCTGCCTTACCAACTTCACTTCCCCATCGTATTTGATGTGAAGGGAATTAATTTCATCAATCTTTTGTTCTTCTTTGCACTCTTGCCGGTTCTGATGCGAAAAGAAAAATCACAAACGCTCACACCAATAAAGTGGAATTTTTTTGCGCTCTTCGGCCTTTTGGTTATGGCCTTTCTCGTGGCGCAGGCGCGTGACGGATCCCGCTTTGCAGACGATTTGACCATACTCAAAACGTATATCTTTTACCCTCTGTTTTACTTTTTGTATTTTGCCGCCGTTCGCGATGTAAAGACCATACGTTTTCTTATGTTGACGATGCTCTTTGTCACGGCGGTGATTTCGTTACAGACGATGAGGCAGGGCATCGACTATGGTTTTGGAGAGTATTCGCATAGCAAGCGCGCGGCCGGCCCATTTGGTAAAGACTTTCGCGGATCAAATGCGGCGGCAGCTTATTTCGTTATTTTCGTTCCGCTATTTGTAGCCGCATTTCTGCAATATCGACTGAAATTGTATGAGCGCGTTATTGTTGCGGGAGCAATTTTCCTTGGTGTGTTCGCTACGTTCGTCACGTACTCCCGGCAGGCGTACATCATTCTGTCGGCCGTTTTCATTTTGCACGCCATGCGCCGAAGCATTGTGATCGCGATATTGATTGTGCTGTTTGTGTCGAGCTATGAAGTTTGGGCACCCGCGACGGTCATTACACGAATTCAGATGACTGAAATGACCGATGAATCCGGGGAAATGGTGGTTGATGAGAGCACGGCGAGCCGCTTCCTGCTATGGGAAGGCGGTACGCAAATGCTGGGTGACCATCCGCTAGGCGTCGGTCTAGCGCATTTCCCGATTGAGATCGGCAAATACGTTCCCGAATACAGCAATTTTGATCCCCACAACGGTTTTGTATTGATTACGACGGAAGCCGGTTTTCTCGCGGTGCCCGTCCTGCTGTTTTTTTTTGGCGGATTGTTTTCGTTGGGATGGCGGCTATCGCGATTCAAGAAAATCGAAGACGCGAGATTTCTTGGCGGTGCTTACATGGTTGCCGTCGTAGGCGTGATTGCCTCGAATCTTTTTGGTAGCCGGTTATTCAATGGTGAAATCATGGGTAATTTCTGGATTCTTTCAGCGCTTGTTGCCCGTTACCTCATGATTTTGAAAGTGAAGACGCCGCAAATACCGATACCGGCAAGCGTT
>JAYVYF010000425.1:0-10980 GCA_043784585.1 Burkholderiales bacterium | reverse complement strand
AAAAATTAAATGGATGGTCAAAATTTTTATGGGGTGGTGTTTTGTTGCTGGCATTGCAAGCGCCCTCATTTAGTCAAACCGCCGAAATTACGCTCTATGAATATGGTGGCTTTGGCGGACGCTCGCTGACCCTGCGCGGCTACACGCCCAATTTTGAAGATATTGGTTTTAACGATAAGGCGTCGTCTATCGTGGTGCGCTCAGGCACTTGGCAGCTATGCAACGATGCAGATTTTGGCGGTGCCTGCGTCACACTTCCGCGTGGCGAATATCGGACGCTAGATGGTCGCATTGATGGTCAATTATCATCGGCCCGCGAAGTCGGCACTTATGTCAACGAGACCGGTAATTACGGCAATTATCGGCGTGGCTCACTGGAGATTTTTGACCGTACTGATTTTCAAGGTACGTCAATCTTGCTCGATCGCGATTCGGATAATTTTTCGACTAATGGCTTCAACGACCGGGCGCGCTCGATTATTGTTCACGACGGTACTTGGACGTTGTGTACGGATCGAGGCTTCGGCGGCAATTGCCGCACCTATGCACGCGGCCGTTATGCGAATCTGGGGCGCGGCGCAAGTGGCGAAATTTCATCAGCACGCATCAGCGGCGGAGACGCGGATGCGCCCTATGTTCATGGCGGCGGCGCGGTTGTTGGCGGTCAAGCTGCTGGCGTTGGGCGCGTCATTTTGTTTGATCAGGACCAGTTGACCGGGCGCAGCATGGTTGCGACCGAGAATCTAATCGACCTGGCCGATACGGGTTTCAATGATGAAATCGCGTCCATCGTGGTGGAGGGCGGATCGTGGGAATTTTGCACGGATGCTTTCTTTCGCGGCCAATGTAGAGTCCTCAAACCCGGTCAGTATCGTCGCCTTGACCCCGCGTTGTTCCGGTCTATCTCATCGCTGCGCGCGGCGAGCGGGGCAAACGGTGATTTCATTAAGCAAACCAGACCGGGCAGAGTTGCCGTTGAGTTGTTTGAACATAATGACTTTCAAGGTCGCAAGTTCGCCGGCCGAAGCGCAGTCGCCGATCTTGAGCGCGAAAATTTTGATGATCTAGCGTCGTCCATTATTGTTTATGAAGGTCGCTGGGAGATGTGCACCGACGCGGATTTCGCTGGCCGCTGCGTGGTCTACGGGCCTGGGCGATATCCCAAGCTGTGGGGCATGAATGACCAGGTGTCATCTTTCCGCAGGGTTGACCGCTAAAGCCGTGGCGAATAACGCATCACGCGTAACAAATCGCCCATGAAGGCATGACTTCATGGGCAATCCCACTTCGGCGTCAGCAATTTGCTTATTATTTTGGCGGTAACGGGGCGGTCTTGATTAGCCACTCCCGCAGCGCAATATCGGCCTGATTGTAGTAGTAGCGGGTTAACTCGAAAATCTCATCGAGTTCTGACTGAGTGGCTAGTTTTGTGCCGCTGGTGGTGTTGTTGCCAGCATCGCCGTCAATGTCGATTTTGGCTAGTTGGCTTGAGGCGAGTTCAAGGTCTTTGCACAACGCAGCGACCCGTGGAAAGCCCATACTGGCGGACGATCCGCGCAAACTATGTGCCACCTCCGAAAGCGCTTTCCATTCGCGATCGGCGAGACAGGCTTCAATCTTATCCATACGTTCGCAAGCCTTGGTCTGAAATAACCTGATTAGCCCACCTACCGGGTCTGAAGGGTCGCCACCGCCCGCGCTCGCTCCGACAGTACCGCCTGGCGCGGCGGGCAGGTATCGCAAGTCCTCAAGTTGTTCGATATCAAGCAATGGCAATTGATCAATTCGGGTGGCCAGATCACTGCGCGCAAACAGAACCGCTTTGGTTACGCTGCCGTTCAGCACCAGCTCAGCAGATATCGGTGCGTCGATTGAGTTCGTGGTGCTACCCGACGTAGCTGCTGGAATCGTTCCAGAACCGGTAGCGGGAGTCACGCTTTCAGGCTCGGGATGCAATGCAGCGCTCGATTCAATGCTCGTTTCAACGCGCATTATTGCAACGGCGTCGGAAGCCTCGTTTTCTGCGGGTGTTGACTGACCAGCCGTGCGTTCAAGCACGGCGGCGACTTCCGCCGATCGAATTGGTTTGGAAATATAGTCATCCATGCCATTGGCGAGATAACCTTCTTTGTCGCCCGCAAGCGCGTGCGCGGTCATTGCCACGATCGGCGGACAGGCGCCTTTGTTCAACATTTCAGCGTCAGCAAAGTAAGTGCGGATTTCGAGCATTGCGGCGGTTCCATCCAGAATCGGCATTTGGATGTCCATCAAAATCACATCAAAGTGATGCCGCTTGACCGCATCAACGGCAGCGCGGCCATCGCCCACCATGGTGTAGCGGTGGCCCAGTTTTCTCAGCATGCCTCCGATCACCTGCTGATTCACCTCGTTATCTTCGGCAACTAGAACGTTATAACTTTTTGTGGTGGTGGGTTTGACGCGCTTGGCGGCGGCTCCCGTAGCAGGGGACGAAGCTTGGTTCAACGCGGCTTCGCCCGGGCTCAACGTCGGTAAGGTAGCCAGAACAGATTTTTTCGTATCCGTTGAATCAGCACCGTTTGTGTTGTCTGCAGCCGCTACAGCAGCCCTGACAGATTGGGAATGAGCATGAACAGCACTTGCGTCGCGACCATCTGTCGCTTTTTCTGACGCCAAATAGGGCCGCAGGGATTTGTCGTTGCTGAGCTCATCCAGCACAGCGCGCATCAATGCGTCGAACAGCTTGGTAATACTGACTGGTCTCACCAGAAAAAAATCATGCCGCACAGCCGGTAAACAGTTTTGCCGAGCAAGATCTGCACGGCTGATACTTGACAACAGCAGACTCACAATGGGCTTAGCACGCTGCACAAGCCGCAGTTTATCGTTGGCTGCCAATGCGGCCTGAAACTCATTGGCTTCGACGCTAGGCTGTACAAAGTCAGTGATGACGATATCAAGACCCGGCATGGCGCGCAGCGTTGCCGCCGCATCATCGGGGCAGGCCGAGACAGCATCGAATCCCCAGCGGGCATAGTGGGTTTGCCGGATCTTACGGCGGCTGGCGATGCTGTCCACGATCAGAATTTTTTTGCCAAGGAAATCAAATACTTCTCGTTGCATGTAGGGGCGCAGCGGCCCTCGCGCAAGCTGGGTTTCAATGTTGAAAATAAAGGTCGCTCCTTCGCTCAATACACTCTCGACACGAACGTTTCCATTCATGGCCGTGGTCAGGCGCTTGACGATGGCCAAGCCCAGCCCAGTACCGCCATATTTGCGGGTGGTCGACGCGTTTGCCTGAGTAAACGGCGTAAACAGTTTGGCAATCTGCTCTGCGCTGATGCCAACGCCGGTATCCTGCACACGCCCTTCCAGCCTGAGCCTTCCAGCCTGGTTGCGTTGTGCCGTAACCGTTAATTTTATTTCGCCGCTTTCGGTGAACTTGAGCGCGTTTGAAAGCAGGTTAAGCAAAATTTGGCGTAGTCGCGTGGCGTCGCCCAAAATATAAAATGGTACATCGTCGCGAACATCGTAAATTAGCGCAATACGCTTTTCGCGCGCTTTTGCGGCGACGATTTCGAAAGTTTCTTCGATCAGCGCGATCAACTCGACCGGCACTGATTCGAGGCTCATGTGACCCGCTTCAATTTTTGAAAAATCAAGCACATCGTTGATCAGGCTGAGAAGCGTATCGCCAGACGCCCGAATCAGGCGAATGTAGTCGTGTTGTTCTTCATTCAACGGCGTATCTGCGAGCAGCGCGGCCATGCCCAGAACACCGTTGAGCGGCGTGCGAATCTCGTGGCTCATGGTTGCCAAAAATGATTCTTTGGCCTTGGCGGCCTCGGCAATGCGCGAACTGCCCTCGATCAGCATCCGTTCTGCATCTTTGCGGTCGCTGACGTTGACAATTGAGCCTACAAATCGTGCCGCTCGGCCATCCTGCTCGCGACGCGCCACCGCGCGGGTTCTTACCCACAAATAAGAGCCGTCGCGTCGCAGCGCACGCGCTTCGATATCAAAAAACGGCGTTTCACCTTTAAAGTGGCGGATCTGCTCTTTCGCAAATAGTGCCTGGTCGTCCGGGTGAATATTCGCCTCCCAAAGATAGGGTACCGGAAAGCCTCCCGAGGCATAGCCTAGCATCTCGCGAAATGCGCTGGAAAAATAGGTGTTGCCACCGGGACGCAATTCAACATCCCATATCCCTTGCTGAGACGCGCTGATAACGAGATCCAGCTGCTCGCGCTGCGCGGCGATTTCACGCTCTAATCGTCTGACTGGTGACAAATCGGTGATGGTGCCAATGAGTCCATCAACAGTGCCATCAGCGCGTCGTATCAATCGCTTCGCGACCATGGTTTCTAATTGTCGTCCCTCGGCGTTGGTGAACACGCGTTCAGTAACGTCATAGCCGCCCTCAATTTCATATAGCTTTTGATCAGCGGCATCGCTCCCGGTGACCTGCTCGACCTGTTGAATATCGCGATTCACTTTACCAAAGACGTCTTTGCGACGGTATCCGAATAATTGCTCCCAGGCGCGATTGACAGCGATAAACTGCCCGTCCACATTTTTCCGATAAATCGGGCTGGGGTTGAACTCAATAATGTCTTCATTGAGTTTCATTTGGTCGCGCAAACGGGCGGTCATACTTTCTGAAAGCGATTCTGCCTGCTGGCGCAAACGTGACAGTAACCAGATAAAGCCCGCCAGTAAAACAGCGCCAATAATGCCGACCATCAGAATGATTTGGGGTGAAGAATCCTTGAGCTCGTCCTCGAATGATGGCGTAGACGTAACGAGTATTTTCAACGGTTGCTGCGGCGACCTTCCGCCGATGACTAGGCTGAACTGAGGTTTACGTAAAGGCTCAGCTGCGTTAGGCTTGCTTGTTTCGTCCACCAATATTGCGCCGATACGATTACCTTCCGCGCGGCCTGTTTTGGTCAGAATTTCGCTTAAGTTTATGAGACCCACGATACTTCCTGGCACTCGCACAGTCGACAATGGCGGCGCATCCACGGCGGAAAGCACAACATTGCTTTTTCCATTTGCGGGTGTTTTATCGGCACTAATTTTCTCGTCAGAGTTTTGTGCGTTTGCGGCAAGCACCATTGCCACAATTTTTCCGCCAGCCGCGGGCGCAATATTTAGGGGCACCGTCAGCACCACGCCAGAACGCTTACTCGCTTCGGCTATGGCCAAGGCCACGGCAGGGATATTTTCCAGGTTGGGTTGCGCGGCAATAGCGCCAGAATTTGGGCCAAACAAACTAGACAGTCGCGGTGTCGTCGCAGCGGTTAATTCGGAACCGGCCAGCACACGGCTGCTGGGTATACGGTCCACGCGAATCAAGCCGTGTCGGCTATCGGCAGTATCGCCATGGTCGAGTTTGGTGCTTCGGGCGTAACGAGCATTAAAGAAATTGCTCCAGGAGTTTGCATCTACGCCGGCGTTGGGCATCATAGAAACAAACGCAGATGCGCTCTCCAGCAGATCTTGAGTCGCTTCAAGCTCGTGCTGCAAATCTGCATAGGCAGATTGCGCTGTTTCGTGAAAGCGCTTTGAGGCGGCTGCATCGGCGGCCTGCTCGCTTTTGTAGGCGGCAACAAATGTACCGACCAGCATGGCCAACAATATGACCCAAGGCATTTCCAGCCGCATTCTGAGCTTTGCTTTGGGTGCGAGGCGGATCTCGTCGTTCACACCAACTGTTTTGGCGGTGGAGGACTTAATGGCGGTGTTGATGTTTGAGTCCAAGTTTTCCAAATGTTCTAGATGTATTTGTGCAATCTAATATGATTACAGAATAGCAGGCTGTAAGGCGTATTTGTTTGGGGTATCTGCCTGGCGATCTGGTTAGCGCATTCGTTTGGGATCTATCTGAGACACATCCAAGTGGCCACCCTTTGGATCGGTAAAAAACAGGGTTGATAGTAAAGTCCTGGCGCAAAGCGCGGGTGACGGGCCATCCGCGTTATGGCTTTTGCGGTGACAATTGTGGCGTCACAAAGTCGAGCCTGATGTTTCAGTTGAGTTCAACGATTGGCGAGGCTTGATAAGCGCCAGTGAAAGCGTGATTTCTGCGGCGCGTCGAATCCGCGCGGTCAGATCAACATGTGCAGGAAGCGGCTGCAAACCTAGCTTCGTCAATTCATCGGAGTTGGCAGCCACGAGCGGGATGAACAAGCCACCCAGTTCAGCGGCAATGTCAAGGGCTGAATCGGGGCGATCATCGCGACGTTTTGCCAACATCCGATCCAGCAGCGGCGTAAACCGGCTCAAGCCGGGGGGCAGCAATGGCAGCGGTGCGCGCACGTGTTGCTCAAGCATGGTTTGCGCATTGTCTGCCTTGTACGGCGGGTTGCCGGTCAGTAATTCAAAGAACATGGCGCCGAGTGAATAAATATCGGCGCGATGATCAATGTGCTGGCCGGTCGCCTGCTCAGGTGCGATATAAACCGGCGTACCGAAAACTTCACCATGCGCTGTTTTGTAATTTCTCTCTTGCGAGTGTTTGGCAATGCCAAAGTCGGCGAGTGCGAGTGAACCATCTTCGCGCAGCATGATGTTGTCCGGCTTCATATCGCGATGCACAAGGCCTGCGCGATGAACCGCATCAAGTGCTGAAGCCACCTGAATCAAAATCGCCACCGCGGTGTCGGGTGCCAGGCGATCATATTTACTCTCATGCTGTTTCATCAGATTGCGCAAGTCGCCTTCAGGAAAATATTCCATCGCAATATAGGCGTAGGTTTCCGAGAACCCTTGGTGAAAAATCTTCGCAACATTAGGATGCGAGATTTGAGATATCCACGCATATTCGTCAATAAAGCGTTGCAAGACGTGGCCATCATCGCCTTTCGCGATACGCGCCAGCTTCAGCACATGCCGGTCGCCAGAATCCGCACGCTCCGCCAAAAAAACCTGGGACATGCCGCCCTCGCCAATTTTTTTTATGAGCCGGTAGCCATCTAGTTCGTTCGCCGATACGCTCGCCAGTGTGGCGGTCGCGGCTATGGTCCCTGCAGCGGGCCGAGTGACATCAAGCGCAGTCGGGCTGTGGCGCTGAACGACCTTTGTGATGCCCTGATCTCGGGCCGCCTGCAGGCCTTTGCTGCGTGCCATGCGCCCCACGCGAGTGAGGCGCGCAATCACAGAATTGATCAATTCGATGCGCTTAACGGGTTTAGCCAGAAAATCATCGGCTCCCAGCTCCATGCCGCGGCGGAACACCGATACATCGCTGTGCTGGCTGAGCAAAAT
This sequence comes from Burkholderiales bacterium, assembly GCA_043784585.1. Classification (GTDB taxonomy): domain Bacteria; phylum Pseudomonadota; class Gammaproteobacteria; order Burkholderiales; family Usitatibacteraceae; genus UKL13-2. Next base: position 3,732 of record JAYVYF010000425.1, on the reverse strand, counting down.
GATCGGAATAAACGCGGTCGCCGGGTTTGCGCGAACTGCTTCCAATAATTCGAATCCATCTAGCCGCGGCATCGAAATATCCGTAATGATCAGATCGGGCGGGCTACGCAAGACGTGCGTTAGGGCTGCTTCACCGTCCTCGACTACGCTCACGATGAAATTTGCTGCCATCAAATGCATGCGCACGATTTCCCGTATGACGCTATCGTCATCGGCAATAAGAATATTGACACCGGCGGCTGGAACGGACATGGCTAAAACCCTCGAACCCTAGATTTATTAAACACCAGCATGCATTGTGCTGCACGATTTTACAAGAACGAGGTCTCACCGCCAACTTCACTTATCGTTAATATCGTCATTTACCGGAGAAATGTGAGGGTTTACCGCCCGAATCCTCGATAACGAACTCGCTGCGGCTCTAGGTTATCCATCAACTGTCGATAAGGGTCGCTACTTTACCGTTAGGCGGCTGGGGTACGGCACATTAATGCAAAGTGTTATTCTTATTGGTGTTGTAGCTTAAATATGATAAGAATTATGAAGATTTGTAGCCTGATTTTTACCCGCAGAATCCGCCTGGGTCAGCGCCTTTTGTGCGCGTTGGCGTCCGCGGTACTGGCTTGCGCATGGTCTACGGCAGCGACGGCAAACATTTATTCGTTTACGGACGAAAAAGGTGTCGTGCATTTTTCAAATCTGCCTCATCTCGACAGGCGTTATCGAATGGTTTATCGTATTCCCACTTCGGGCGAGATGCGTCCCAATGCCTGGTCTGCCAGCGGCCCCGTGACGATCGATATTGGTAAATATGTGCCCATTATCGCCAACGCTGCCAAGCTACACGGCCTTGACCCCAAGCTTATCCATGCTGTAATTAGAGCGGAATCCGGATATAACGCGCGCGCTATGTCACCCAAGGGTGCGGTGGGGTTGATGCAGTTGATTCCCGCCACTGCGCAGCGTTATGGGGTGAACAATATTAACGATCCGAGCGAAAACATTAATGGTGGCACTCGTTATCTGCGCGATTTGCTCACCATGTTCAATGGCAACGTCGAGTTGGCGCTTGCAGGCTATAACGCAGGCGAGAACGCAGTGATCCGCGCCGGTAATCGCATCCCGAATTATCCGGAAACCATGGCGTATGTGCCCAAAGTCATGAATTTCTATCGAACGGTTGATTTGTCGCGTTTTTAGTTGGTCACCGATGGTTCTTTGCGACTCAGGCGATAGCGCAAAATTAAGTTCTGCGGCAATCTAATCTATTAAACTCTGGCGTTGGCGCGTGTTTCAAGCAAGAAGCGCTTGCGAATACTCGTAAAACACTGGTTTTTAAATTTTAACCCGGTGAAATACATTCCCGGCCTGCGCGCCCGTTCCCACCTGCTCATTGGCGGCGAACGGCCATGTTGATGGCAGTCAACTGCCCTCTACCACTCAAGCCCAAACAATTTCGCACCATGCGCGCCACCGTCTGCGTTATTCAAACTTCATTGTCGATAGGGCGATTGCATATTCGCTTGATAGCAAAGGTTGTATTGTCGAGGCGTCAATCCTCCTCTACACTAAAAGTAGCTGATAAAAAAATGCGAGCCCATGTGAGCGTAATTGAGTTCATTTGCGAGCTAGCTTAAAAATATAAATCAGGTTAATTCTGAGGAGAGAACTATGTCTGCAGTCATTGTAGGTAAAGATGTTCAGGGCGCGTCTTCAGGCGGCGGGTTGTTAGGTTTTCTAGATAAAGAGCGAACGATTGCAGGCCTGGGCTTTAATCGATGGCTCGTTCCACCTGCAGCGCTCGCGATTCATTTGTGCATCGGTATGGCCTACGGTTTTTCAGTGTTTTGGCTGCCGTTGTCCAAAGCAATCATGACGCCCGGAATCGCGGCATGTACCAAAGGCATTGGATTCTGGGGCGGCCTGTCAGCGGGTTTTGCTGAGTTCACCGCAACCAACTGTAATTGGAACATCTCGACGTTGGGCTGGATGTACACGTTGTTTTTTGTGTTTTTGGGTTGTTCCGCAGCAGTCTGGGGTGGCTGGCTGGAGCGCGCCGGTCCACGCAAAGCGGGTGTAGTGAGCGCAGTGTGTTGGTGCGGTGGCATGCTGCTATCTGCGCTCGGCGTCTATACGCACCAGTTCTGGCTGATGATTCTGGGTTCAGGCGTAATCGGCGGTATCGGTTTGGGCCTGGGTTATATCTCGCCCGTTTCAACCTTGATCAAATGGTTCCCGGATCGACGCGGCATGGCTACCGGCATGGCGATCATGGGCTTCGGCGGCGGCGCGATGATTGGTTCGCCGCTAGCAGCCGATTTGATGAAAACATTTGCGTCAGCTACAGACGTGGGCGTGACGCAGACTTTTGTAGTGATGGCGCTGGTGTATTTCGTCTTCATGTTGGGTGGCGCATTCAGCTATCGCGTTCCCGCCACCGGATGGAAACCTGATGGCTGGACACCTGCTGCTGCACAAACCAATAACACCATGATTACGCAGCGCCATGTGCATGTAAAAAAAGTATGGGGTATTCCGCAATTCTGGCTGGTGTGGATGGTGCTATGCATGAACGTTAGTGCGGGTATTGGCGTCATTGGCATGGCCAGTCCCATGCTGCAGGAAGTATTTGGCGGCAGCTTGATCGGCATTGGCAAAAAGTTTGTCGAACTGGACAAGGGCCAGCTAACCGCGATTGCGGGCGTGGCGGCAGGTTTCACGGCACTGCTAAGCTTGTTTAATATTGGCGGTCGTTTTTTCTGGGCGAGTCTCTCCGACAAACTGGGCCGGAAGATGACCTATGTTATTTTCTTTGTTCTGGGTGGGTTGCTGTATGCAAGCATTCCCGCGAGTGCTGGTGCTGGCAACAAGGCGCTGTTCGTTGGCGCAATCTGTATCATCTTGTCGATGTATGGCGGCGGTTTCGCGACTGTGCCTGCATATCTTGCGGATTTGTTCGGCACGCAAATGGTCGGTGCCATTCATGGTCGCCTGCTGACCGCATGGGCAACCGCGGGGGTGTTGGGCCCACTGGTGGTTAACTATATGCGTGAATATCAAATCGGCTTGGGTATTCCGCGCGAGCAGGTCTACAACCAGACCATGTATATTTTGGTGGGCATGCTGGTAGTGGGGTTGATCTGCAATTTGTTGGTGCGCCCTGTTGCCGACAAATGGTTTATGACGGTAGATGAATTGGCAGAAGAAAAGCGGCTCGCGCATGACCGGGTAGTCGCATCTGAAGTGGGTGCGGGACCGGGGCGCGGTGGTGATAGTTCGTCGTTGTTGGTGGTGCTGGCGTGGGCTGCCGTCGGATTGCCACTTGGCTGGGGCATTTACCGCACGTTATTAAACGTGTCGAAGTTTTTTAATTGATGCGCTGATATTGGCGACGGCTGGAATAGCGATTTCTAAATTAATTAACATGACACCACATGATTTGAAGGTGCAATATAGCTTTCCGCGACAAATATGGCCCTGACGTGGTACTGAAGCTTTGTGATCACTCTGTCGTCGGTTGTAAAAAAGCCGCGCAGTAAAAAGCCCTGCATTTCTGCAGGACTTTGTATTGCAGACAAGTTGCCGTCAATATTGGTGGTACTAAAAAACATCAGCGCTATTTGATCGCCCTATGCAATCGCCCGGTAAGCCGGTAGGGTGAGAAACTCTTCATAGTTGTCATCCATGACGAGCTCTTCAAACATGGACGCACCTTCCACATATTTGCCCGCC
>JAYVYF010000424.1:0-4944 GCA_043784585.1 Burkholderiales bacterium | reverse complement strand
CTGGTGGCCCCGCTCTATGAAATGGCCAAAGTATGTGCCACTCATTTAGCCGAAGTGGGTAGCCATTACTATCTCGGCACGGTGCCGTCTACCCGCTTGAAAGTGACCGGTGTTGATGTGTTTTCAGCCGGCAATTTTATGGGCACTAAAACCAGCGAGGCCATTGTGCTCAAAGATCCGCGCAACGGCATTTATCGGAAGCTGGTCATTGAAAATAATTTGCTGCATGGCAGTGCGCTCGTTGGTAGCGTACTAATCGGCAGCGTGCTGGTCGGCGACACGAGTGCGGCGACGCAGTATGTGGACATGATTGCCGCCAAACGAAATATTGCCGCGATGCGCAATGAGCTAATGTTTATCTCATGAATGAATGTGCAAAAAATGAATGACCTGACAGAATTCTCTGACGAGCAAAAAAAATATCTGGAAGGGTTTACCAGCGGCTTGAGCATTGCTCGCTCGGGTGGGCTGGGCAGCAGTAATTCCGCAGCTGCAGCAAAACCCGCCATAGCCACAACCGGCCCCGAAGCGCTGCATGATCAAGCACGCGCTAACACCATTGCCGCAGCCGGCAAGCTGGTGGCGGAGGAAAAGGCGAAGGCAGATAAGCATCCTTTTGAGATGTGGGATGAGATGCGCGCCAATGCAGCCGCAGCGAAATTTCCGAAAGGCACTGACGCTTTTCTGTACAAATATCACGGCATGTTTCACGTCGCGCCAGCGCAAGATTCGTTCATGTGTCGGCTACGGATTGCGGGCGGCATTATGAAAAGTTATCAGTTACGCGGTGTAGCTGATATCGCCGAAAAATTTGCCGGCCCGTTTGCGCACATCACCACTCGCGCGAATTTCCAGCTGCGCGAAATACCGCCCGCTAACGTCATCCATGTGCTCACGGGCTTGGACGATTGCGGCCTCACCAGCAAGGGCGCGGGTGCAGACAATATTCGCAACGTGACCGGCTCGCCCACCGCTGGTATTGATCCGCAGGAGCTGATTGATACGCAACCGCTCTGCGCCGAAATGCATCATTACATTTTGAATCACCGCGAAATGTACGGACTGCCGCGTAAATTCAATATCGCTTTCGATGGCGGCGGCAAAGTGGCCGCCTTGGACGACACCAACGATATTGGATTTTTTGCCGTTACGGTTGGCGAAGGAAAATCCGTGCGCGCCGGGGTGTACTTCCGCATGCGCCTCGGCGGCATCACCGGCCATCATGATTTCGCACGCGATTGCGGGATCGTTATAGCACCAAGCGATTGTGTAGCCGTGGCCGAAGCCGTGGTGCGCGTATTCATCAGCGAAGGCGACCGCACCAACCGACAGAAAGCGCGCATGAAATACGTGCTGGACCGACTGGGGCACGACCAATATTTGAAACGTGTGCAGGCATTGCTTTCGTTTCCGCTTGTGTCATTAGCCGAAAGCGAATGTGAGCGGCGTCCCGCCGTCGCCAAGCATGGCCACGTTGATTTTCACCCGCAGAAGCAAGCTGGAAGAGTTTATGTGGGCATCCTGACGCCAGTCGGCAAACTGACCTGTGCGCAAATGCACGGGCTCGCCGACATCGCCGATAAATTTGGCTCCGGCACGATTCGCTTGACGGTATGGCAAAACCTCATCATCTCGGATATTGCGACTGAAAATATTGACCTCGTAAAATCGGCAATTGAAGCCGTCGGCCTGTCATGGAAAACCAATTCAATCCGCAATGGTTTGATCGCTTGCACCGGCAGCGCCGGTTGTAAATTTGGCGCGAGCGACACTAAAGCCAATGCCATGCAAATTGCTGAATATGTGGAAACCCGCATCCAGCTCGACTCCCCGGTCAATATTCATCTTACGGGCTGTCATCATTCTTGCGCGCAGCATTACATTGGCGACATTGGTTTGATTGCTGCAAAGGTAGACACGAGTGTCAACGGCGATGATGAACAGGTGGAGGGCTATCACGTCCATGTGGGCGGCGGGTACGGTACCGAGCAGGGAATCGCACGCGAAGTTTTTCGCGATGTGAAAGCGGTGGATGCACCGGTTTTGATTGAGAAAATGTTGCGCGGCTATATGGCGAATCGCGCAGATGCGAGCGAGAGCTTTCATGCGTTTTCAAATCGCTTGACGGTAGATGAGCTGAAGGAAAAGTGCGCGTGATCCCACTCCTTCCTGAAACCGCACCGTTCAACTCCGATCAACGCGCCTGGCTTAACGGCTTTTTTGCCGGTCTACTTGGCTTGCAGCAAGCGAATGACGCATCGTCGACCCCTACGGTACCGGCCGAAGAAGAGGATGTCGACTACCCGTGGCATGACCCCGCATTGGCGCTTGATGAACGTATGACAATGGCGGAAGCAAAACCGCCAAAATTAAAACTTATGGCGGCGATGGGCCAGCTTGATTGCGGGCAATGCGGCTATCTTTGCAAATCGTATGCAGATGCAATCGCGAATGGTGAAGAGAAGGATTTAAGCAAATGCGTGCCCGGTGGCAAGCCCACCGCGAAAATGCTGAAGAAGTTAATCGCAGAATCTCCGATAGTGGCTAACGCTAAAACACCAGCATCGGCGAATATTGCAGACCACAATGCCTTGGAAACGCCCGCCAATGCTAGTGTTGCAAATTCCGAAAGAGGTGCACCCAGCCGCGATCGACCTGCCAAAGTTAAGCTATTGCGCTGTGAAAGTTTGAATGGCGAAGGCGCTGAAAAAGATACGCGCGCGATCGCGCTTTCTCTCGGCCAATCCAATATGCATTACGAGCCGGGCGATTCACTCGGCGTGTGGCCCACTAACAATCCCGAAGAAGTGGAACTGATTTTATCGATCTTGCGCGCCAAAGGTAGCAAGGCGGTCACGATAGGGGGCGATGCCACCAGCGCACGCGATGCATTGACCCACAAAGTAAATTTGCGCGAACCCACTGCAGAATTATTTGCACTCATGGCGGAGCACGCCACGCTCGATTTTGAAGCACAGCGGCTTTCGCTTCTCGCTAAAAATGATGATCGCGCCGCCGAATATGGCATTCATGATGTGTTCGATACACTCGTCAAATTCCGTTCGGCGCGGCCGCCCGTAAGCCAGTTCGTGCAGACACTTGCGCGACTACAGCCGCGACTTTATTCCATTGCATCGTCCCTCAAAGCCTATCCTGGTGAAGTACATTTGACGGTCGGCGTGGTGCGCTATGATCTCAATGGCCGTCGCTACCAGGGTCTCGGGTCTGGCTTCTTCGCTGATCATCTGCGCGAAGGCCGGCCCGTCCCCGCGTTCATTCAAAAGTCGCACGGATTTAAATTGCCGAAGGACGCCGCCAAGCCCGTCATCATGGTCGGCCCCGGCACCGGCATTGCGCCCTTCCGCGCGTTCTTGCAAGAACGCGCGCTGACCGAAAATGGCGGAAAGAACTGGTTATTTTTTGGCGCCGCCCATGCCAAAACAGATTTTTTATACGAGCAAGAATTAAAAAAATACGCAGACGACGGCGTCCTCACCAAGCTCTCGCTCGCTTTCTCGCGCGACCAATCCGAAAAAATTTATGTGCAACACCGCATGACAGAACTTGCCGCCGAGCTCTGGGCCTGGCTAAACGAAGGCGCGTATTTTTATGTCTGCGGCGACGCAAAACGCATGGCGTCGGACGTGGATCACGCCTTGACCGGCGTGGCAGTTTCAGAAGGCGGTATGTCACAAGAAACTGCGACAGCATGGGTGAAACAATTGGCGCAGGACGGGCGGTATTTACGGGATGTTTATTAACTAGACGCCATCAGCGTAGCGAAGTAATTTCATACAAACGACGTTCATCAATGATTTTATTTGATACGGTATGAATGAAGTGCGGCCACAAACACGGCAAACCCTGATGTCTGTAATATTGACTTTCCACACGCGCAACTACAATGATCGAAACAGTGGTGTAAACGCATTCATCGACGTATCTCGTCGGTCATTTTAAATTGTGCATCGAATGAATTTTATTGCACCAAGACTACTGAATTTAAATCTTGAACTTCGTTCAAACGAGGCTTTGACCCTACTTTCCTCCCATTTTGAGCGCTGCGCGATTGTTCTGTTCAACGCTGTTTTTCAATTGCGGTCGAGCTCTTAATTGGCGGCTTGAATGAAAGCCCACAAGTTTGCACGGATGAGCTCGTCCAAACGATAAGCAACCTTCCCGACCCACCCATGAAATTGTTCAGGGGTTGTAACAAGCGGATTTTTCACTTTCACTTTTAAAGCAGCGTTCAGGGAACCGCCGTTTGCAATAGATATTTGAGCAATGCAGTCGCCCAAATTATCGCAGCTTAGAATTGATCGGCGCATCACCCTATATCCGCACCCCGCTGGCTTAGACGCGGACGAAAGTGAGAAACCAGCAGCGGGCTAGATTAGGCTGGCCTTACGAGGTGGGCTGTCCATCAAGCCCCACATCGGCAGATACATCAAGGTCGATGTTGAGCAAACGATGAGGCTGTCAGCTGACCACGTAAAGTCATAACGGTGAACCAATTGGTCCACGCGCAGGTCTGAGCAACACAATAGATACAACCCAAGGACTTAAGGTGTACATATTTTCAACGATTCTTGTCGGCGTAATCGGCGCCCTTACATCAATCACCACCCTCACACAAGCGGCCACCGCCACTGACCCTGCGTCCACAACAGCATTGGTTACTAGCGTTGCCCCTGAAATTCTGGAGACGGTGCTCGTCAGCGGTGAGCAACCCGGACCGGGGATGTGGAAAGTTTCCAAGGGCGATCACGTTTTGTGGATCGTGGGGATTCAAACGCCGGTGCCCAAAAACATGACGTGGCGGGCTAAAAAAGTAGCGGCGATTGTTGCAACGTCGCAGGAAATACTCGGTCCGCCTGGTGCCGGTATTACGATGAAACAGATTGGCTATTTTCGGGCGCTGACCTTGCTGCCCTCGGCGATGGA
>JAYVYF010000423.1:0-12901 GCA_043784585.1 Burkholderiales bacterium | reverse complement strand
GGCGAAGCCGTGGCAGACAGATGCGCATCAGCGATTAGATTTCCCAGCGACGACTCACCGGCAGCATCCGTCACCAGACTCACCTCGCGGGTGATTCTGCCAACGACTTTTTGCTCTCGTGGTTCGGATAACCTTTGATATCTTTCCACTAGTTCGGTGAGTCGTGCGTCCTTCGGCCCGTCTGGACTAACAATCAAATTCTGCGCGCTCTTGCTGATGACTTTGCGCGTGTTGCGATCCAGCGATAAATCAATTTCTGTGATTAGGGTGCCATAGCTGCCTGCACTGGTCGTAAGTTTGCCGGCGAAATCGCAGATGTAGGCACGATGCGAATGCGCTGACGTTACAACGTCCACCGCCGGATCAAATTTTTCCACTATGGGCTTCAACACGCCCGTAAAGTCAGCACAATCATTGATACCACCTGATTGCAGGCCACCTTCATGAATCATCACCACAATTGCCTCTACCCCCTGCTGGCGAAGTCCGGGAATAAGCGCATTTACCGATTCCGCTTCATCCAAAAACGTGATCCCGGCTGTGCCGCCGGGCCTCACCAGTGCTGGCGTCTCGCGCGTCACCACGCCAATAAACGCAATTTTAATCCCTTCAAATTCTTTAATGGCATATGCCGGAAACAGCGTCCGGTTTGTTGCCGTGAAGACAACGTTGGCTGCCAGAAATTTAAAGTTGGCGCCTGCAAAGGTCGCGCGGTTGGCTTCCCGACCGCTGCAATCGGCAAGATGGGTCTTGGCGTTGATCGCACAGCCACCTGCTTGCAATCGGCGAATATGATCGATACCGTAATCGAATTCATGGTTGCCGAGCGCATTGAAATCAACCCCCACGATATTCATTGCTTCAATCGTCGGCTCGTCCTGGAACAGTGCAGAAAGCAAAGGCGATGCTCCCACCATATCACCCGCCGAAACAACGGCCACGTTTGGTGATTTTGCTTTTAGTGACGCAATCAGTGCACCCATTTGCTCAATCCCACCTGCTCGCTCATTACGAAAGCCGGTGGGCTGCGTTGCATCCGGCACGCGGACGGTCAGGCTGGGGATTTTCAAATTGCCGTGGAAGTCATTGAACGCAATAATTTTCACTTTAACCGGAGCCGCACTTTGGTCAGCGCCATAAGCTATTGTGGGCGATGGCACACTGCTGCACGACGCCAGCAGCACTGCCACGGCCACTTTTACCGTCAGCAGCAGGGGGAAGGAGAAGGGCAGCGGCCGCGGCAGAACCAACAGGCGATTGAGAATTTTCATAAGAACCGTAGCAAGATTAAACACATCGAAAAATTGAAATCATAAATTCACGAGCAACACGTATTTTAAGCGACGAACGCAAACGACAACCTAGAATTATTGGATTTGCAAGCCACGCCGCAATGAATACCGATCAGCCTCACCAATCAGCACGCCTTACCGCAACACTCAACACCACAATACAAGCCGAATTGCCGCTACACTAGATTTAAAATGGCAGGCGGTGGTGTAGCACCTACATAGATGCCAACAAAAGGCGCAACAGAAAGACGTATTGTATGCAAGACATCACGACTCTCCTAGCAAGTGCCAGCATGAACGAGGGTGATGCCCGTGCTCGATTGTGGACGGCGCTTTATGCAGAATTGCATCGGCTGGCGAGCGCACAATTGCGTCGCTCAGGCGGACTCGGCGGTGTGGGCGCATCACTCGACACCACATCGCTGCTGCATGAAGCCTATCTCAAGATGGTGCGGGTAGACGAACTGCAGGTCGATTCGCGCGGCCATTTCTTTGCGTATGCGGCCAAAGTCATGCGCTCCATCGTCGTTGATATCTGCCGCAGCCGAATGGCGGATCGCCACGGTGGCGGTGCGGCCGTGGTCACGCTGAACACCAATGTCTCGGACGCGGTCGCCAGCAACGATGAGGACTTGGTGCGGGTTAACGATGCGCTTGAAGAGCTGGGCAAAATTAGCCCGCGGCTGGTGCAAGTCGTTGAAATGCGTTTTTTTGGTGGACTGACCATGGACGAGATTGCGGAAGCATTAAACATCGCGAGGCGGACGGTAGAACGCGATTGGGACAAGGCACGAATTCTATTGCTGGCCGCGGTTAGCTAAATTCACCGCGCAAGTTTTTTTAAGCAGCTTATCTGAAGCAGGACGTTTGAACCTAAAACGCGGCATGAATCCTAAAAGATGTGCTCAATAGCAGCCGGGTTTCATAAAGTTTATATATTAACGCGGCGTAATGTCGGGTTTTGGCTAACAAACTCGTTAGCGAGTTAACGACAATCAAAATGGCCGCGCGCCACCTCATTTTTCAACGCGAATAGTCATCCCCAAAGCAGTTTTTGCAGGAACCATCCGATGGTCGGTGTTGATCTCAATACGATTTCCGAATTACTAGACCAGGCGCTCGATATTGATCCGGCTGCACGCGAACTATGGTTAGCCGAATTGGCACGCACCGCCCCGGATGTTGCCGGCGAATTAAGGAAACTGCTTTCACGCCAGAGTGAGCTTGAGACGGGACAGCTGCTGATGGCGGGAGGGCGCTTGTTGAGCGCAGAGGTGCTGGCCATGGCCATCGAAGGCAGCATATACGATAGGACTGCGAGCGACAATTCCGCACAATTTGCGCTGCAGCCGGGCACCAATATTGGCCCTTATCGCCTGATCAGGCCGATTGGCGAAGGCGGTATGGCCTCGGTTTGGCTCGCCGAGCGCACCGATGGGCAACTTAAACGCGATGTTGCCTTAAAGCTGCTGCACGCATGGCGCAACTCAGCCGAACTGGTTGAACGGTTCGCCCGCGAACGCGACATGCTGGCCGGATTGGTTCATCCCAACATCGCACGCCTGTATGACGCCGGTGTGACCGCTGCCGGGCAGCCTTGGATTGCACTCGAATACGTTGAAGGGGTCGATTTTGCCACTTTCGCGGACAACCATTTTCTGTCTATCCGGCAACGCGTGCACTCTATCCTGCAAGTCATGGGCGCGGTGCAATATGCGCACCAGAATCTGATTGTGCACCGCGACTTGAAGCCCACCAATATTCTCGTCAATCCACAAGGCGAGGTGCGCTTGCTCGATTTTGGAATAGCCAAATTATTGCTTGATGAAAGCCAGGGCGCGGAAGAGACGGCGTTAACCCGGGAGTCGGCACGAATGCTGACCTTGCGTTACGCAGCGCCCGAGCAGATTGAAGGTAAAGCGGTGACCACGGCAACCGATGTGTATGCGCTCGGATTAGTGCTCTATGAGCTGCTGACCGGTTCCAGCGCCAGAGACGCAAAAAGTCGTCAGAAAAAAAGTAAAAGAAGCCCCTCACCGGCAGGTACAAAATCCAGCGCAGATGCCAAACACGGGATTGCGGCCCCAGCCAACAACCCCTTCACCACCACTGCCGACATCCTGCGGCCCTCGCGCGGCATATTTGATCACAAGGCCGCCAATGCGCGCGGCAACCTTAGCGCAGCGGAAATAAAATCCATGCTATCCGGAGATCTCGATACCATCGTGCTGAAAGCGTTAGCGCTTGAGCCTGCCCGCCGCTATCCGACCGTGAGCGCGTTCGCCGCGGACCTGAATGCGTGGCTGGAGCGCAAGCCCATTACAGCACGTCCGCCATCAATTATTTATGCCGCAAAGATGTTCATCTCACGCCAGCGAATCCCCGTCGGCATCGCGACGTTTGCCATGCTGGCGCTAACTGCCGCCGGTAGCTATTCATGGAAACAACGCGCCGCTGCTGAATTGCACCGCGCACGCGCGGAAGAAGTGCAAACCTTTATGGCAAACCTGCTCACAGAGGCCGAGCCGGAAGGTATCGCGGGTGAAAAAGCCCTGACCGCGAAAAGTCTCCTTGATGCAGGAGTGGAAAGAGCCAGATTCGACTATGCGAACAAGCCGCTCATGCGCGGCGAAATGATTGCAGAGTTGGCGCGCGTGTATTTGCGGATAGGCGAGAAAGATACGGGAGGGAGCTTACTGAATGAAGCAATTACGCTTATTGAGCAAAATGCGCCTCCGAGCGAGCCGTCTTTATATGTCGCGCGCTCGTATCTCGGCGGACAACTGCTCAGAAGCAGCAAAGACAACGCCGAGCGTGAGCGTGCAATTGCAATGTTGAATGCGGTGGTGCAGGGCTGTGGCAGCGAGACGGCGGCGTGCAAAAGTGCAAGAGGTACTGCGCACCTAGGTCTGGCGAACGATCCCGGATTGAGCAATGCTGAGAAGCTCGCTCATACGCGGTCTGCTTTAGCGCTTTTTGGCGATTCGTTTGGTGCAGGCTCCGAAGATCGGGTGCAAGCTTTGTTGTTCGGCGCAGATCTTGAACGCGGAAGGGGTAATTTTGCTGCCGCATCAACGCTGATGAACCAGGCGGACTCGTATTTTTCGCAGCGCCGAGGAAAATCGACTGAGCGAAACCTGTTTTTCATGACAAAGGCTAACCTCGCCTTTGACCAGGGCAGCTTTACCGAGGCCGCGAATCTGGTTGATCGCACGCTGACAGATTTGACCGCGACCAAACAAACCGCCACCCTGCTTTATCTGCACGTCGTCAGAGCGCATATCGCCAATTACCAAGGCTTAAGCGAAATCGCACTTGAGCACACATTAGCGGCACGTAATCTTTCAGCGAAGATTGGGCAACCGATCCTGCTTATTTATGCACTTAGATATGAGGCGCGTGCGCTCTCAATGAGCGCTAAACACGCGCAAGCTTTCAAAACAGTTGAGGAAGCCTTTGCGAAACTACGCGAAGCGGGCATAGAAAAGCAAAATGAGGCTTGGCTAGATATTGTTCGGGCTCGCGCTGAAACGCTGGCCCGAAGCGGTGATTTAGCACGGGCAAAAATCGAACTGACCGAAGTGTTATCGGTGCTGCGTGTTGCACATCCTGACAATTTTCGAGATCTGGTTAGCAGCCTTGATTTGTTGGGCGCAGTTTCTTTTGCGCTAGGCGATGCGACGCTCGCGCTTCAGTATCACACCGACGAAATTCGTCTGCTCGACGCGCGTTTGCCAGCAGATCATCCGCTTCGCCTACGCGCTGAATTGCAGGTGCTGCGCGTGAAGAACCTGATCAACCCAACAGAAGGTAACAAAATCAGATTGGTGGAGTTGGTACTGCAAGTGAAAAAATACCTGCCCGAAGGCTCGGTACATTCACAGGCATTATCTAAGTTAGTAGACAGTGAAAGTAGGTTGGGGATTCAACAGCAGCTTGTGTTCATATTTTAGTTTTTTCATCTCAACGAAAAGGAATGATTATGCAAACGTCACAAACCAAACAGACGAATATACGGGCGGGCAATACACATTTTTCCGTGATCTCGGCAACTGCCAGCGCCCTATTTGGCAACGGCGATATGAAAAGCGATTTGATAACGCGCTACGCAGCGCCTAAGTCGCCATCAGGTACCACGCCCGAATTAGCGGAAAATGATGTGATGAACCCCGCTGATCCAAGCACTGACGAAGGCACAATCGATATCTCGGCAGGCATCCCTAAAGCGGGACCGCAAGACACACCGCCTACCAAGCCATAGCAAACGATGAAGTTCCCAATTGCTGTTTAGGCCGATTAGGCAGCTCAAATGCGACGTCGTTCTCCCCGCGAAAGCAACTTATTTCAGGGCAAGAGCGGCGTTCTTTATAAAAATAATTAAGAACCCCAGCATCAGCGGGAATCTTGAGCCATTTAAGCTTCAAAGCACCCGTCTAATATAGACTTTATAACTATCTTCGCATTAAAGCCGCATATTGCCGAACGGCACCTCCGATCGCATGGCACACACCTACCGCCACAGGTATCATGCGAAAACTATTTCAAGGAGATGCCAGGATGCCGCTTTACTTGCAAAGCTTGGTTGGGTTCGTTGCACTTTTTGTGCTGGCTTGGACGTTTTCAGAAAAACGCCCAGCGGTAATGTGGCGTACCGTCCTCGGTGCAATTGCGCTACAGGTGGTGTTGTGCGTGTTGATGTTCAAGTTTCCGTTCTTTAAGGACGTCACTCAAACGCTCAACGATGCGTTAAACGGGCTGCAAACGGCCACTCGCGAGGGCACTAAATTTGTGTTCGGATACATTGGTGGCGCAGATTTGCCGTTCAAAGTAGAAGGCAACGCGAGCCCCTTTGTACTCGCCACGCAGGCACTGCCCCTCATCATTGTGGTCTCGGCGCTGTCCTCGCTTTTGTTCTACTGGAAAATCCTGCCGGTCGTGGTCAATGCGTTTTCTTGGGTACTGCGCCGCACGATTGGTGTCGGCGGTGCGATCGGCGTATCCACCGCAGCAAATATTTTCCTTGGCACGGTAGAGGCACCGTTATTCATCAAACCCTACATCTCCAAACTGTCGCGCGGTGAACTATTTATCACCATGACCGCCGGGATGGCCGGTATTGCGGGCACCGTGATGGTGCTGTACGGCATCATCTTGAAACCGATCGTACCGGATGCAATCGGCCATATTTTGATCGTCAGCTTTATCAGCGCACCCGCCGCGATTGCGTTTTCAGCACTGATGGTGCCGCATGAAGGCGAAGTGACCGATGGCATGATCGCCACTGGCGAACCCATGAGCAGCGCGATGGATGCGGTGACCCAAGGCACGGTTGAAGGTGTGCAGATTTTTATCAATATCGTGGCCATGCTGCTGGTGCTGACGGCGTTGATCGCCATTGCTAATCAGCTGTTCAATTTTCTACCCAATGTGTTCGGCAAGCCGTTGACCTTACAAGGTATTTTTGGCTGGGTGATGTCGCCGATTGTGTGGCTCACTGGTATTCCGTGGGCGGAATCACAGACGGCGGGCGCGCTGATGGGAACCAAAACGGTGTTGAACGAATTTATCGCATACCTTGATATGGCCAAACTCCCCCCCACCGATTTATCCGAGCGTAGCCGCGTCATCATGACCTACTCGCTATGCGGTTTTGCCAATTTTGCCTCACTGGGCATTCTGATCGGCGGCATGGGCACGATGTGTCCCGAGCGTCGCGGCGAAATCATCAATCTCGGCTACAAGTGTCTGGTGGCGGGCACCTTATCAACGCTGTCGTGCGGCGCGCTCGTCGGCATCATTTACTAGCAAATTTTTAGTGATTATTTCGTCATGACCATCAGCATTGAATCAACTGTCGACAAGACTATTCCAATCATCGCAATTGGCGCATCGGAACATAAAAAATATCTGGCAAGCACGGATGAAGCAACGCGCGCTTGGCTAACCGCGACTGACTTTCGCGCGAGTCCGCATACCCATGCGCTCACACCGGACGCAAGCGGCGGTATTGCGCAGGTTCTCGTTGGTATTCGCGATATGGTTGATATTTATGCGTTCTCGCATTTGCCGTTTTCACTTCCGCCTGGTCGCTATTCAATCGCCAATAACGAGAATGCCGTTTTAAGCTGGCAGCTCGGCAGTTATCAATTCACAAAATACAAAAAACCTAAACGTGAGCCTGCGATTCTGGTGGTCGCCCCTTCACCAGAAATTGATCGCGCGCAAATGATTTATGCGGCGGTGAAACTGGTGCGTGATTTGGTCAATACACCAACTGAAGACATGGGCCCGCAGCATTTATTCGATGTCGCACAATCGCTCGCCAAAGAATTCAGCGCGACGTTAAACGAATGGGTCGGCGAAGATTTATTGAAACACAACTTTCCCGCCATCCACGCGGTGGGCCGCGCCAGCCATCGCCCGCCACGTCTGATCGAATTGACGTGGGGAGACAGCCAACATCCGCGCGTCGCCATCGTTGGCAAAGGCGTGTGCTTTGATACAGGCGGTATCAATCTCAAAGGCGCCGATGGCATGCGTTGGATGAAAAAAGATATGGGCGGTGGTGCGCATGCGCTCGCGTTGGCTCGCCTCGTCATGGCGGCTAAGCTACCTGTGCATTTGCACATGTTGGTGCCTGCGGTGGAAAACGCGGTATCAGGCAACGCATACCGACCCGGCGAAGTCGTCGCCAGCCGCGCCGGCCACACGATTGAAATCGGCAACACCGATGCTGAAGGCCGCGTTATTTTGGCCGACGCGCTTGCATTTGCATCAGAACACAAACCCGACATCATCATTGATTTCGCGACCCTCACCGGTGCCGCCAGAGTCGCGCTCGGGCCAGAATTACCCGCCGTGTTCAGCAACCGAGACAGCTGGTTTTCGAAATTGGAAACCGCCGGCAAAAGCGCCCAAGATCCGCTCTGGCGCTTGCCATTATGGCAAAACTACAATGCGATGATCGACAGCAATATCGCCGATTTGAATAACACCGGCGGCCCACAGGCAGGTGCGATTACGGCTGCGTTATTTTTAGAACACTTCGTGCCACCACAACAAGCGTGGATTCACATTGATCAATTTTCATGGAACCCCCGCGCACGACCAGGACGGCCTGAGGGTGGCGAGGCGCAAACGTTGCGGGCGGTGTTTGGGATGTTGGAGGCAGAGTATGGCGATCAGTAGTTTTATAGCCTGTTGGAAATTCAAGTCGCCCACAGCGCGGTTGTCCGCTCCACCACTTCCCACATGCTCTCGCAGTCTTTGAACTGTTCACGCAGCCAGAGCGCTCCATTGTTGCCGCTTAACGCGAGTCTAGACAATCGCTGCAGCGATTCGCCGGTGCCGAGCTGCGCAGCGTAGCGCTGGAGCTTGGCAACGGTATTGATGAAGTCCTCCGCTAACGGTTTTCGGGTTGCAGTGTCGACTTCGATCAGTTCGGCTTGAATGCCGTAACGGCAAGCTTGAAAGCGGTTCACCGCATAGGGTAAATACAGATCCATCACGCTGGCCTCACTCGCACCGCGGTCGCGATCATCGAGCAGCCACGCGGCGAGCGTTTGCGCATAAGCGGCAAGATCGGCAGCGTGATCGACCGTCAGCGGCGTATCGCAAATGCGTAGTTCCACGGTGCCGTATTCGGGCTTGGGGCGAATATCCCAGTAAAAATCTTTCATGGTTTCGATCACGCCGCTCGCCTGCATTTTGTCGAAATAATGGGTGAACTGCTCCCACTGAAAAACCTCGGGAGCGTGACCCGATAGCGGAAACGCGTTCACGATCGAAAGACGCGAGGAGTCAAACGACGTGTCGGTGTCCTGATAGAACGGCGATGATGCGGCGAGCGCCACAAAATGCGGCACATAGCGGGCAAACGAATGGCAAAGGTACATGGCATCATCCCCATTCGCCACACCGATGTGGATGTGCTGCCCAAACACCGTGAACTGTTTGGCGAGGTAGCCATATTTTTCGGCGACCGCTAAAAAACGATCCGTTGGGAAAATTCTTCGCTCGTGCCATTTTTGAAATGGATGATTGCCACCGCCGCAGATGCCGATATTCATCCGCTTGGCCTCGCCCACGAGTGCATCGCGAATCTCTCGCAGTTCAGGCTGCAACGTATCAAAACGTGCGTGCACGCTCGAGTTCACTTCAATCATTGATTGGGTAATTTCGGGCTTGAGGTTGGGCGCGATCTTGTGCTTTGCCGTGCGACGCAAAAGATCATCGGCTTCGGTGGTCAAATTTTGCGTTTCAACATTGATGAGTTGCAGTTCCAACTCGACACCCATGGTGAGCGGCGTGGAGGGCGTGAAAGCCAGTGGGTGCGGCGCGGAACTTACGATCACCACGCGATGTGGGCGTTCGATCAGCGCAATCGCAGTATTTTCTGTATTGTCCATGTCGTTGCTCCTCGCGTGTTCCATTTTGCGTGCCAATTTGCTGCCCACTTCGTTGCCCATCATTGGCTATGCCCCGCCTCGTTTGCATAAGTGAATGCGAAGCGCGCGGCCACCGGACCTGCCAATTGCATCAGCGTGACTGACGCTAGCAGCACCGTGCCTGCCAGCGAAGACAATGCAGGATTATCATTACCTGACAAATCACCCAGCATTAACGTCATTCCCGCCGCCAGCCCTGCCAGCGGCGTGAGTGACAGCGACAATGCAGTACGCTGGCGCAAACTTAATTTTGAAAAGGTACCGAAGGCAAATATTGGCAAAGCCTTCGCCACGAAGCGAACGATGACAAACACCAACGCCAACCACGCGACCGTGGAGAAATCGGCGAGTTTTAAGCTGGCACCGGTCATTACAAACAGAACTACAAAGAATATCTGCGCTACATCACCAAATTCAACGACCGGCAAACGTCGATGCGGATGTACATTGCGCGCCATCAGCCCGAGCGTTAGCAGTGTCAGCAGCACGGAAAGATGCAGCATCTCGGCCAGCCCGACGGCGGCCACGATCATCGCTAATTGTAAAATGAATTGCTCGGTATTGGTACGCTGCAGCCATCGCGAAATGGTTACTAACAATTGAAACAAGCCCACGCCCAAAAATACCGACCCTGCAATTAGATAGAGCGGGTGGAGTAACGCGTCTGCCAAAACCACGCTGTTTTCCAGATGTACAAACGGTGCCAATGTGGTGAATAGCAGCACCGCCACCATGTTATTAATCGCGACCAAACTAAACGCACGACGCGTCACCGGGCCTTCGCTCGCGACATCACTCGCTACCCGCATCACCACCGCGGCCGACGTGGCAACACCCACCGCGCCCGCGACGGCGGCTTGCACCCAAGGCACGTCAAAAACCACAAACATTAGCGTCAGCAACACGAACGTTAGCGCGCTTTCGACCAGACCCGTCGCCAGCAGCCACTTTTCCGATACCAGCCAGCGCAGATCAATACGCCGACCCAGGTCAAACAAAATCAGCCCAAGGGAAATATCAACAAACACACGCATATCGTTGAGCAGTGATTCAGTGATGAGATTAAAACCCCCTGGGCCACAAATAAATCCGACCAGAATATAGCCCGTGATTACCGGCATCACACGCGTTAGCGAGGCCAGCCGCCCGCCGATCAACCCGGCCAACAACACCAGACCGAACAGAAGAAACTCACTTGGTTTTAGCGGCAACGCTGGTAGGAAATCGAAAAACACGGCTCTCCAGTGAGAGAAAACAATACGCGGCGCTGAGAAAGTTTGTTACAGCATCATGCAGTATTTCTGACTTACAAAGACCAGCCGTTTGCCCGCGAACTTTTTTTGAAACTTGCGGGAACAAAGCATGAATAATAATGCCGGTTTTAGATTCACTTCAGCTTGTTTATATCAGGGCTAATTGTCTACGGAACCATCACCACATGCACCCGATATGGGCCGTGTGCGCCGATCACGATGGTCTGTTCAATATCCGCAGTTCGTGAAGGGCCTGAGACAAAAAACGTAGCGCGCGGGAGCTCTCCGATCTCATCACGCATCGTCTGAAACGCGTCTTCCATGGTCGGCACGATTCGCGATTTACTCAAAACGCAGATATGTGTTTCCGGCAACAACGCGGTCACTTTGGGCGTGGCCAATGCACCAAGCAAGAGCAGCGTACCGGTCTCACCAATGCCGCAAAAGCAACCCGTCAAACCAACCAGATCATTTGCGTTTGCGGCTCGATCGGCAAATTCAATATTGGCATCCCGCCAATTGAGTGCTGAAAATTCTGCCCATCCCGCAAGTTTTTTTTCCAAGTTTTCACTCGTCAGGTAGCGCGCGATTTCAGCCGGAATATCTTCAGGTGCATGCACCTCGGCAACCGTCGTTTTGAGTCGATCACACTCTGCAATGAAATGCGTGATGGGTTCATGCTGCGCGAAACCAGGCAAGGGGCCGCGCGTGCGGGCGCTGATAACGGCACGGGCGGCAATAAGCTCTTGTTCAGTGGTGGCACCTTGTTTGCCACTGTTCGCACGGATACGTGCGAGGATATTTTCACGCGCGCCCATGATCACAATTTCTTTGCCGCGTATTGTTCACGATAAAGCTCGCGAAACGTTTTGCCTTCAGGTGCAGGCATGTCGCGCCCGTCGGTCCAGCCATCAATACCGGGGAGCTTATGAATCAATTTTTCACGCCCGCCCATCCATGAAGCGACGCGGGCCCCCACACGGGAAGCAAATGCATATAAGCGCGGGCGCCTGACAAAAAATCCCCACACCTGGATCGCGAATCGTTCGCTGAATGGCCGCAAATGCAAATCAAATTGTTTTTCGCGCAACTTGCGCATCAAATCCGGCAGCGGAATTTTCACCGGACACACCACTTGGCATTCGCCACAAAACGTCGCGGCATTCGGCAAGTCGCCCGCATTTTCAATGCCGATATAAGTCGGTGTGAGCACCGACCCCATCGGCCCCGGATAGACCCAGCCATAAGCGTGACCTCCGACATTTTGATACACCGGGCAATGGTTCATGCATGCACCGCAGCGAATGCAGCGCAGCATTTCCTGCATATCGCCACCGACCAGTTTTGTGCGGCCTGCATCGACCAGAACAATATGCATTTGCGCGGGGCCTTCCTGCTCCTCGGGCCGTTTGATGCCCGTCGTCAACGTAAGATAGTTCGCAATAGACTGGCCCACCGCCGAGCGTGGTAACAGGCGGATCAGCGTGGCAAAATCCTCCAAGGTCGGGATGACTTTTTCGATCCCCGTAATCACGCAATGAATGCGCGGAATCGTCGTCACCATGTCGGCATTGCCTTCATTGGTCACGGTAAGGGTCGTGCCGGTTTCCGCAATCACAAAATTGGCACCGCTGATGCCCATATCAGCGTTCAAAAAATGGGCGCGCAATTCTTCACGCGCCTCGCGCGTCATCGCCGATATATCGGTGAGCAGCGGTTTGTGATGATGGGCGACAAATAGTTCTGCGACTTGCTCTTTCGATTTATGCACCGCAGGGGCGACGATATGCGACGGCGGCTCCTTGGCCAGCTGCAAAATATATTCGCCCAGATCCGTTTCCAGCACCTTCACGCCTGCCGCTTCCAGCGCATCGTTCAGCGAAACCTCTTCGCTGACCATCGATTTCGA
>JAYVYF010000422.1:0-1562 GCA_043784585.1 Burkholderiales bacterium | reverse complement strand
ACCACCTAAAATTTTGCACCCATGGTCAGAGCAGCCATCGCGCGGCAGCTATGTTGACAAAATTAAACTGTGGACACATGAACTTGATTTTTGGGGTGGTGATCTGCGCAGCCTCGCCACCAAACTCGATTACGTTCAATCGCTGGGTGCGGATGTTTTGTATTTGAATCCGATTCATTTTGCGTATACCAACCACAAATACGATGCGCTGGATTACATGAAAATTTCACCTGAATTTGGCACTCGGGAGGATGTCAAATCGCTGGCAAAGGACCTGCACCAGCGGAATATGAAATTAGTGCTCGACGGGGTATTCAACCATATGGGCCATCATTCAGAACTGTTTAAACGAGCAGCCGCTAATCCAACAAGTCCATATCGGGATTGGTTCTATTTCGGTAAAGAGTTCGCGGGTGGCGCGCGCTCCTGGGCGCTGGCGCAAAGTTTGCCCGAACTTAATCTGGAAAATCCGCACGTTCGAAATTACCTTTACGCGGGCGAGGATTCTGTGGTGCGCAGCTATTTGCGCGACGGTATAGATGGCTGGCGTCTCGATGTCGCGCCTGAAATTGGCTTCACATTTTTAGACGGCCTCACCCGCGCTGCCCATGCGCAAAAGCCGGGCTCGCTAGTGGTCGGTGAAATTGCCAATTATCCCAAAGAGTGGTTTCCTTCCGTGGATGCTGTGATAAATTTCAACGCACGCGAAATCATCCTTGAGATGGCAACGGGCAAAATTGACGCTGCCACCGCAGGCCGCATGCTGAGTCGCATTATCGATGACGCGGGTATCGAACCGATGCTGAAATCATGGCTGCTGCTCGACAATCACGATACGCCGCGACTCGCCACCGTGTTACCAGAATCATCGCAGCGCAAACTCGCACAAATGCTGCAATTCACCCTGCCCGGTTCGCCGAATCTTTATTACGGCAGTGAGCTTGGCATGATTGGCGGCAACGATCCCGAAATGCGTGCACCAATGCGCTGGGACTGGGTGAACGATAACAATGCAGAATTGAAGTGGGTGCGACAACTCATCACGTTGCGCAAACAACATCGTGCGCTGCGCATTGGCAATTTTCGTCCCATCACCGGCAATCAACTTTTTGCGTTTGAACGCTACACTGATCGCGTGGAAGATTCTGTTTTCATCTTCGTCAATCCGGGCCACGCTGACGTAACCGAAACCGTATTACTCGCCAATTCTAAACTAATGAATGGCGGCGCAATGATTGACCTGCTCAACACTACCGGCAGGCCGATCTACATGAATGCTTCGTTGCTCACCGTCACAGTGCCAGGCGGCGGTTACCTATTGATGAAACCCGATGTCGAAGGGGCGGGTGGGTATACGCCTTATAAACGGGTGCAGTAAGTGCTAATTCCCAGACTCGGTTAACGTCGCGGGCAATCTTTAGTTTTTCGAGGTTATAGGACTTTAATAAACTTCGTCACGCTAGCGTGCGGCAGCCCAAAAAACTGTTCCCATTTGGCGAGCCACTTTTATCACAATCAAGCCATCCGCCATAAAAAAACACCCTTGCCAACATAACATCGGC
>JAYVYF010000421.1:0-1613 GCA_043784585.1 Burkholderiales bacterium | reverse complement strand
ATTTCGCGGGCTGGTGCCGTCCTCATCGGTGGTGGCCGAGCCATCGAGGTATTTGTATCTTTCATCCTGCACGCAATACATCGATTTGCCATCTCGATCACGCCATTCGTTGGCAATGATTCCGTGCTGGTAGGGATAGGCGCCGGTCAGCACCGCCGCATGACCTACTGCGGTCACGGTGAACGCATGGCCTTGATGCGCATCGGTAAAGCGCGCGCCATGATCCATCAAGCGGCGAAAGCCATCAGGCACGAACAGGTCGTAATTTTTGAGTAGCTGCTCTTGCGGCAGGCCGTCAACAATCACGACCAGCACCAGCTTCGGCGGCACGATGCCGCTGGCTGAATTGACTGCTTTTGCCACTTTTGAGGCTTTTGTATAATGCGGCGCAGCATCCGCATGGGCGAAAGAAGCCAATGAGACGATTGCACCGAAGGCACCCAACATTAAGCCAACACCGGCATTAATGCCAAGTGCAGAAATCCTGGAACATAAACGACACATCGAGAAAGCTTGCATGGTGGTTCTCTTTTTTAACAAAATATGTGTGCGGACCTGGCTTTAGCTTCATCACTCGCATCGGGTATGCACTCATGCGGTACGCGCCAGCCTAACTTTCAACGAACATTGTTCGCATATTTTAAGAACTTTATGCCATGGCATCGCAATTGGCAAACAGCGCCAAGTGCAGAAGCCGCTTTCTACATTACATTCTGCATTGTGCAAACCGGCATTTGCTTAAGCCGTAATAATAGTTTATGCCGCACAAGCATAACTATTTTCACCCAGCGATTTTTTAATAACAGAACAGCATTGGCCGCCGCCAGCCGCCGCGGATATGATATTTAAATGAAGCCAAACGACCAGAGTCTCAATAACAATAAATCTTTGCCTTTGCGCACCATTGGCATTCTGGGCGGTATGGGCCCGGCCGCGACGGTGGATCTGATGCAAAAAGTGATTGATGCAACGCCTGCCAAGCGCGATCAGGAACATGTGCCGATGATCGTTTGGAATATCCCGCAGATTCCCGATCGTAATGTCTATATTGCTGCTAGCGAACAAGGCAAATCGGATCTTTATCCGTCGCCATGCCCGGCGATGTGCGCAGGGGCTAAGGCATTGGCAGCTGCAGGTGCCGAGGCAATCGTGATCGCTTGCAATACCGCCCATCATTGGGCGGACCAGGTCGCGGTGGCGGCAAATATTCCAGTTATTCATATCGCTGATGCGGCGCTCACACAATTGCAGCGCGCGAATCTGGACAACGCCATGCTGCTCGCAACCAACGGCACGCATCAGCTGGGCCTTTATGAAAAACGTGCGGCAAAATTTGGGGTAACGTTGTACAGGCCCGATGATTCAAGCCAGGCGCGGATCATGGCGGTGATTGCGTTGGTGAAGGCAGGACGCATGGCGGAAGCGCGCGATGAAATGTTAATGACGCTTGATGGCCTGACCGCGAGCGGCGCGAAAATATTCTTGCTGGGATGTACCGAATTGCCAATGGTGGTGCGAGGCACGCAGTTTGAGGCAAACTCTATTGACGCAACAATGGCGTTGGCAAACGAAATCATCAGATTTTCTACTGGCCTGGTGCAGGATCTGTCACC
>JAYVYF010000420.1:0-7747 GCA_043784585.1 Burkholderiales bacterium | reverse complement strand
CCACCAAAATGCCCAAACCTCGGCCCGCATTCAATTCACGTGATGGGCGTAAATTTTTTTGAGACCCTCGATATTGCAGATGCGCACAAATTTCTGCTCAACCTCGATCAAGCCATCCTTGTGGAGTTTGGAAAACGCGCGGCTGACCGTTTCCAGTTGAAGCCCAAGGTGACTGCCGATTTCCTCGCGCGTCATACGCAAATGAAATTCGAGCGGGGAATAGCCCCGCGCGTTCAGCCGCTGCGAGAGGTTTAGTAAAAATGCGGCGATACGCTCTTCGGCGCGCATGACACCGAGAAGCATCATGACACCCGATTCACGCACGATTTCACGACTCATTAGCCGGTGAAAGTGCCGTTGCAGCCCATTGATTTCACGCGACATCTCTTCCAGTCGCACGTATGGAATGCTGCACACCTCGCTGTCTTCGAGCGCAACGGCATCGCAGTGGTGAGTGCCCTGACCGATCCCGTCCATGCCGAGAATTTCGCCCACCATTGAAAACCCGGTAACCTGATCGCGGCCGTCTTCATAGGTCACTCGCGATTTGAAAAAACCGCTGCGTATCGCATACACGGCATCGAATGGGTCACCGCTGCGATACAAGGTGTCGCCGCGTCTGATTTTTCGACGGACATTGACCATCGATTCAATCTGGTCCAGCTCTTCGTTCGTCAGACCAGCAGGCAGGCACAGCTCTCGCAGATTACAGTCCGCACAGGCAGCCTTTAGTTCCGTTAACACCAAATGGGTATTTTGTTGTCTTGCAAGCTCGCTCGTCGCCATTGCTGTTCGCCCATTTTCCCGAATTGCAGCTAAAGTGCAGCTACCTTTGATCCATATCAAAACACAAGTTTACCGACACGGCACGATGGGCGTATGTATTCCCCACTCTCTCCTGCCGAATCAGTACTGATAGATACCGAACTTGTCCGCAAATACGACAAGCCTGGTCCGCGATACACCTCTTACCCCACCGCAGACCGCTTCATCGAAGCCTTTGATGCGCGAGCGCACCAAACAACATTGCGTCAGCGTAGTGTCCGCTGGGGCCCGGCGACGAGCAAACAACCGCTGTCATTGTACGTTCACCTGCCGTTCTGCAACACCATCTGCTACTACTGCGGTTGCAACAAGGTGGTCACCAAGGATCACGGTCGCAGCGCCAAGTATTTACGCTATCTGGATCGAGAGTTCAGTCTTGTTGCCGGCATATTAGACGGCAATCGCCGCGCTGGGCAGGTACATCTGGGTGGCGGAACGCCGACGTTTCTATCCTCAGAAGAGCTACGCACCATGATGCGGCAGTTGGGGGAACATTTTGAATTGCTTCCCGGCGAATACGCCATCGAAATCGATCCACGCACGGTAGATGACGAAAAAATCGCAGCTCTTGGCCAGTTGGGCTTCAACCGCATGAGTCTGGGTGTGCAGGACTTCAATGCAGAAGTGCAGCGGGCCGTCAACCGCATCCAGAGCGAGGACGAGACTGCGCGGGCAATCGCGGTGGCACGCAGATTTGGTGTCACCTCGATCAATATCGATCTAATTTACGGATTGCCCAAACAGACCATATTCGGTTTTGATCACACGCTCGAGCGCGTACTGGCACTGAAGCCCGACCGGATAGCACTCTACAGCTACGCTCATCTGCCGAATATGTTCAAGCCGCAGCGGCGCATCAACATTGCAGACCTGCCCACGGCCGAAGCAAAACTGCAAATAATGACGCACGCAATCCACAAGCTGACCCAGGCAGGCTACGTGTTTATCGGCATGGATCACTTCGCACTGCCCCATGACGAGCTGGCCATCGCCGCCAGGCACGCGGGGCTGCATCGTAATTTTCAAGGCTATTCAACCCAGGCCGACAGCGACCTGATTGCGTTTGGCATCTCCGCCATCAGCAAGGTCGGCGCAACCTACAGTCAAAATGTAAAGACACTGGATGAGTACTATGATCATCTTGATCGTGACGAATTGCCGGTGATGCGCGGTATCGAGCTGACCGCCGACGACTTGCTACGCCGTGCGGTCATCAACTCAATCATGTGCCATTTCGAAGTGTCGACCGAAGCGATTGAAATTGCCCACTTGATCCGCTTCAGCGAATACTTTGCCGACGAGCTAGAACGCTTGCAGACCATGGCCGAAGAGGGCTTGGTCAACATCGCTGCAGATACCATCAACGTCACGCCTCGCGGTCGCCTGCTGGTGCGCAACATTGCCATGGTGTTCGACCGCTATCTGTCTCGCGGTGAGCAGCGCGAGCGCTTTTCAAAAGCCATCTGAAGGCAGCGGTGGATCTCGATATAACCGTACTCACACTGCCATTGACGGCACTGGCGACCGGCTTTCTCGGCAGCGTGCACTGCCTCGGTATGTGCGGTGGCATTTCTGCCACGGTGGCACTGGCCTCGCCCGGAGACAAACGCAGGCCATTGCCGCGATCACCGCAGATTGCCATCGTCAACGTAAGCGTTAGCCGCGTCGGAAATGCACGCGCAAGCTGGTCTGCAGCCAATACCAACGTGCTCGCCTTCAATATAGGCCGGATCAGCAGTTATGTGATCGCAGGCGGTCTCGCCGGAACCATCGGTGGCGTGCTGGCGGGTGTCGGGCAGGTCTGGGTCATCAGCAACACCCTGTCGGCGCGCATGGCGCTGTTTGTGCTGGCGAATCTGATGGTGGTGTTTACCGGGTTGTACCTGATGGGATTTCCACAATTGCTGGCGCCGCTTGAACGAGCGGGCTGCCACCTGTGGCGCCGCATCTCGCCACTGACACGCGGTCTACTACCGCTGCGCTCACCCGGCCACGCCGCCCTGTTTGGCATGTTGTGGGGCTGGATTCCCTGCGGCATGGTTTACGCAATGCTGTTGACCGCCATGAGTTCGGGCGGTGCCGCTAGCGGCATGGCGACGATGCTGGCGTTCGGCGCAGGAACGCTGCCGGCGATGCTGCTATCCGGATGGGCGGCAGGCGCGCTGCAGCGCTGGACGCGGCTGCCACGTGTTCGCATCGC
The DNA here is from genome assembly GCA_043784585.1 of Burkholderiales bacterium. Lineage (GTDB taxonomy): Bacteria > Pseudomonadota > Gammaproteobacteria > Burkholderiales > Usitatibacteraceae > UKL13-2. Next base: position 4,722 of record JAYVYF010000420.1, on the reverse strand, counting down.
TGCCGGTCTTGTCATCGTCACGCTGGGTGTATTTGGCCTCGCGCGCGTTGGCTCGCTGGAACAACTTCAGGTGTTTGGTGCGTTTTGCAGCAGCTTGTTGCAATCGAACTCGAGTACGGCGCAATGAATACCGTCGCGAGCCAATATGAAGCAAGTCTGCATTTAACCGCTAGCACCGCCGTGCCGTGCTTCCACTGCGGACTGCCGGTTCCCGAGCAGACCCGCTATCAAACGATGTTTGACGGCCGCATGCGCCCAATGTGCTGTGTCGGCTGTGAAGCGGTCGCCAATACGATTATTGACGCGGGCATGGCCGCGTTCTATCGCGAACGAACAGCAATATCGGGTACCGCAGCGACTCCTGTTTCGCTCGCCAGCGAGGCCCTGTTCGGGCTTGAACGTGTGCAATCGAATTACGTCACCCGCGATGGCAATTTGCGCACAGCGGAGCTCTACATCGAGGGCATCACGTGCAGCGCCTGCGTCTGGCTGGCCGAATCTGCATTGCAACGCGTGGTAGGCATCATCAGCGCAACAGTGAATCAAGTGACGCACCGTGCGTCCGTCACTTGGGACGCAGCGCGCGCCGACCTGCCTGCCTTGCTGACAGCGCTTCAGCGCGTCGGCCTCAGTGGGCAACCCGCCACCGCCGCCGCCGCATTGGCGGCGCGCCGCAAGCAACGCCGACGCGGGCTGATTGAGCTGGGTGTGGCATTGCTGTCGATGATGCAAGTGATGATGTTCACGGTACCGCTTTATCTGTCGGCAGCAGACGACGTCAGCCCCGAAGCGCGGAAACTGATGGGATGGGCGGCGATGGTGCTGACCCTGCCAACAATTCTCTACTCGGCCCGCAGTTTTTTTCAGGGTGCGCTGCGCGATCTGCGCAACCTTGCCTCGTTCAATGTAAGTATGGATCTGCCGATCGCCTTGGCCATTGCCGCCGGTTTTGGTGCCAGCTGCGCGGCGCTGCTTAACGGCCGGGGCGAGACTTACTTTGATTCCATTTCCATGTTCGTTTTCCTGCTGCTGTCAGCGCGCTACCTTGAGGCCTCAGCACGCGAATCCTCGCTGACACTGATCGAGCGCCTCACCAACGCAGCACCCGCGCTTGCGTGGCGGATTGCCGGGTTTCCCGATAAGCGTAGCGGTGCAGCTGTCGCTGCCGCGGATCTTGCGGTCGGTGACGTGATTCGCATTGCCACCGGCGAAATGGCCGCAGCCGACGGCATAATCGTCGACGGGCATAGCGCGTTCGATGAGTCGCTGCTGACGGGAGAGTCGCTGCCCGTTCCACGCAGCCTGCATGACGTATTAGTAGGTGGATCGCTCAACCTCGAATCGCCGGTACTGATGCGCGTTACCCGTTGTGGTGCGCAAACCGTAGCGGCCACCTTGCGGCAAATGACTGAGCACGCGCTGGCGGCGCGACCGCGACTGGTGCAACTGGCGGATCGGGTTGCAGTATGGATTGCGCCGTTGACGCTGTTGGCCTCGCTGACCGCCGCACTTATCTGGCTGATGATCGATCCCGCCATGAGCTTCCCGGTGGGCGTCGCCGTGCTCGCCGTCACCTGCCCGTGCGCACTGGCGCTCGCGGCACCGGCGGCACAAGCGCTGGCAACCACGCGGCTGGCCCGCGAGGGCTTGTTGATCACGCGTGCCGATACGCTGGAACGCATCGCTTCGGCAAGCGACGTTGTTTTCGACAAGACCGGGACGATTACCACCGGCCAAATCTCGATCAACGTGCTTCAACCTGACAGCGCTTCAGCGGTCACCAACGTGTTCTCGATTGCGGTGGCGCTGGAGAATGGCGCATCCCATCCGATTGCGCTCGCCATAACAAAAGCTGCCCATCTGCACCAGGCGGTGAATGAACACGGTGCGCCGCCGACCGTGGCTCATTCCCGCGTGGTCGCTGGCGCTGGCGTCGAAGGTTGCATAGCCGGCGTGCGCTATCGCCTTGGCACACTGCCGTTTGTTGCCAACATGGTCGATACGTCACGTGTGCCGACAGCGGCCTCGTTGTTTCTCGCCTGCGACGGCGCGTTATTGGCGACGTTCGAACTCTTGGACCCGCCCAAGGCTGACGCTGCGGCCACCATCGCGACACTTTCAGCGGAGGGACTGCGAGCGCATTTGCTCTCAGGCGACCGACAGGACCGCGTGGCGCAGACCGCAGTGGCGGTGAAGATTCCAAACGCGCACGTTCGAACGCAGGTTACGCCGCTGCAAAAACTTGAATACGCGGAAGAGCTCAAACAGCGGGGCGCGACCCTGATAGCGGTCGGCGATGGCGTCAACGATGCGCCGTTGATGGGCGCAGCCACAGTGTCGATTGCGATGGGTCGTGGTGCCGACCTGACGCGTCTCACCGCTGATGCGGTGTTGATGTCTCCGCATTTGCAGCCGCTGGTAAGCGCGCGCCGGGTCGCGCGAAAGATGAGCCGCATCATTGCCCAGAATTTTTGCTGGGCCATTGCCTATAACGCGCTGGCCGTTCCGCTGGCGATGCTGGGAAAGATTTCGCCGGCGTGGGCCGCCATCGGCATGGCGACCAGCTCGCTCGTCGTGGTCGCAAACTCACTGCGCCTCACGCGCAAGTAGCGACACCCGTGGAAATCCTGATTCTCCTCATTCCCTTGAGCGTGGTTATTGCACTCGGCATTGGCATCGCGTTCTGGTGGTCCGCCGAAGACGGCCAATTTGACGACCTGGAAAGCCCCGGCCAACGCATTCTAATGGACGATGATCGCGCGGTGGAAGAGCAAGAAAAAAGCAAACCCTAGCATTGATGTAGCGTTTCACGCATTTTTGGCCTGCGATGCCCGCCAAATGGCGGTCTGCACTTCCCGTTGACGAGTAAGTCAGCATCAAACCCAACTTAACGACCCCGATTTGATCCAGATCAAAACGCATTTTTGTCGCAGTGCAAACATGTTGGTATCGCGAGAAAACTTTTTCAAGGAACATAAAAATGCAGGCAGACGCAGCAACATATAACTACAAAGTAGTCAGGCAGTTTGCTGTCATGACCGTCGTCTGGGGCATTGTCGGCATGTTGGTCGGCGTCATCATTGCCGCACAGCTGATCTGGCCGGACCTCACCCTGGGCATTCCGTGGCTTTCCTATGGCCGACTGCGCCCGTTGCACACCAACGCGGTGATCTTTGCCTTTGGCGGCTCAGCGTTGTTTTGCACCTCGTACTATGTGGTGCAACGAACCTGCCAGGTACGATTGTTCTCCGACCGGCTGGCCGCATTCACGTTTTGGGGCTGGATGCTGGTGATTGTGTTGGCCGCCATCACGCTACCGCTGGGGATCAACACCAGCAAGGAATATGCGGAGTTGGAGTGGCCGATAGATATCTTGATCGCTGTCGTCTGGATCTCTTATGCGGTGGTGTTCTTCGGCACTCTCGTGAAGCGAAAAGTGCCGCATATTTACGTGGCCAACTGGTTCTTCGGTGCCTTCATTCTTACGGTTGCGCTATTGCACATTGTGAACAGCGCTGAAATGCCGGCAAGTTTCTGGAAATCCTATTCGGTTTACGCCGGCGTGCAAGACGCCATGGTGGAGTGGTGGTACGGACACAATGCGGTAGGATTTTTTCTCACCGCCGGTTTCCTCGGCATCATGTACTACTTTGTTCCCAAACAGGCCGGCCGGCCGATCTATTCTTACCGGCTGTCGGTGGTGCATTTCTGGGCGCTGATCTTCACCTACATGTGGGCGGGTCCGCATCATCTTCATTACACCGCCCTGCCAGACTGGGCGCAATCGCTCGGCATGGTGTTTTCACTCATCCTGCTGGCACCTTCATGGGGCGGCATGATCAACGGCATCATGACGTTGTCCGGCGCATGGCACAAACTACGCGATGATCCAATTCTGAAATTTCTCATCGTCTCACTTTCGTTCTACGGCATGGCCACCTTCGAAGGCCCGATGATGTCGATCAAGACCGTGAACGCGCTCTCGCACTACACCGACTGGACCATCGGTCACGTTCACTCCGGCGCGCTGGGCTGGGTCGCGTTCATCAGTATCGGTGCGCTCTATTACCTGATCCCGCGCCTGTGGGGCCGCGCCGAAATGTACAGCGTACGGCTAATCAGTGCGCACTTCTGGATTGCCACGCTCGGCATCGTGCTCTACATCTCCTCGATGTGGATTGCGGGCGTGATGCAGGGCCTGATGTGGCGCGCCGTCAACAGCGATGGCACGCTGACATACAGCTTTGTCGAAGGCGTGAAAGCCACCTATCCCTACTGGACCATACGTTTAATCGGCGGCGTCATGTTCTTCAGCGGTATGTTGATCATGGCTTACAACACGTGGAAGACAATCGCGTCAGGCAAGCCCTATGACGCGCCCATCGCTGCCCTCGATCACGCGTCGCATGCCGAGCCGTCGCTTGCCATCGCGCAAGGAGCCTGAAATGAAATTCAGTCACGAAACAATCGAAAAAAATATCGGCTGGATGGCAGTGCTGGTGGTGCTAGTGGTCAGCGTCGGTGGCTTGGTGGAAATCGTGCCGCTGTTCTTCCAGAAATCACTGACCGAACCGGTAGCTGGATTGAAGCCATACACTGCGCTGCAACTGGCTGGCCGCGACATCTACCAGCGTGAGGGCTGCTATAACTGTCACTCGCAAATGATCCGACCGTTCCGCGCCGAGACTGAACGATATGGGCATTATTCGGTGGCAGGCGAGT
>JAYVYF010000419.1:0-1887 GCA_043784585.1 Burkholderiales bacterium | reverse complement strand
ACAGGTTTTTGTATTTGAGGGCAAGGGCAAAGTGCGCGAATTCGCAGGTGGTTATAGCGATTGGCAGATGCAACTGGCAAATATGGCGGTGGTCGCTGCGAGGGCCGCTGATACCAAACAGCCTGCACCAAAGCCGTCGACCAAACCTAAAAATGCGAACGTACTAAAAGCAAAAAAGCTGAGCTCCAACGAGCAAAATGAGCTGGACTCGCTCACCCAAAAAATTGATGCGCTTGGTGCTGAATCGCAAACGGTTCAACAGACGCTAGCAAATCCGGCGACCTATCAGGATTCGGCACAAGCGGCGAAAGTGAAGACGCTTCAGGCACGCTTGGCCGAGATCGAAAAAGAGTCGTCGGCGGCAATGACCCGATGGGAAGCTTTGGAAGCGGTTCGGGAAGGTTAGTACAACCGCGACAGTTTGATCGCTGTTCGACAAAGGCGCCCGTTTGGGGACATGAGCAATCTGCTTTTTCGTCGCATCGTGTTTAACCCAACAGCAAATTCTTTGTTGCAAAAATGCAAAGGCGTTTTCCTTAATGATTGGGTTAAGATTTTGAAATAAAATAACCAACATCCGCGCGCATTTCAGAGCAAAAGTGCGTCGAAAGTCGCTCCTGTGCCTGTATTTGGAACATGAAACCAAAAGCAATTTTTATTCTCGGCCCGACCGCATCAGGTAAAACGCAGCTCGCGTTTGATCTCATTGAGCGCTTTAAGCATGCGGATAAGCATGGGCAGAATTTTGAAATTATCAGCGTCGATTCTGCGCTTGTTTATCGCGATATGAACATCGGCACCGCGAAGCCGGATGTAACAACGCTAAAAAAATATCCGCATCATCTGATTAATTTAATTGCACCCACGGAAGCTTATTCTGCCGCGCGATTTTGTCGCGAGGCCCTGCCGTTGATGTCGGACATTGTGGCGCGTGGCAGTGTGCCATTGCTGGTCGGCGGCACCATGCTGTATGCAAAAGCGTTGACCGAAGGTTTGAGCGATATGCCCGAATCTGATCCGCGTCTCAGGCGTGAATTGGATGAGCGCGCGGCACTGATTGGTTGGCCGGCCATGCACGCAGAATTGGCAATAGTGGATGCGGTTACCGCCACCCGATTGAAGCCCAATGATTCACAACGTATTCAGCGCGCGCTGGAAATTTTTCAACAAACGGGCGTGTCAATTTCGTCCCTTCAGCGGCGCACCGAGCACCAATATTCGTGGCCTTACGAAGCGCTCATCATTGGCTTGATGCCCACGGATCGCGCCATCTTGCACCATCGAATCGCCACCCGATTTGATGCGATGTTGGTGGCAGGATTGCTTGATGAAGTGCGCCGGCTGCGCGAACAATATCTGCTGCATGCTGATATGCCGTCAATGCGTGCGGTGGGCTATCGGCAGACGTGGGAATTTCTGGATAAAGGGGACTCCAGCCCTGCGGCGCGTGAGGAATTGAGACAGAAAAGTATTGCTGCAACACGCCAGCTTGCCAAGCGCCAAATGACATGGCTGCGGTCAATGCCCGGAGTGGAGATGGTGGACTGTTTGCGCGCAGATTTGAATGCAACGGTGAGCGTGCGGGTGGCGAATTTTTTGCAGATTAAAAAATGAAACCTTGCCACCGGCGGGTGTTTTGAAGCAAAAATGCTTGAAAATGCGCGCGGGTGCTAGGGTCTTAAATTTTGAGTAATGAGTGGGTCAGATGGCGAAGCTGCCTCACGTTGGCAATTGCAAATTGGGATTGTCAGGCCGCTTTATTTGCCGATCCCGACCTGACAAGCCACATCGCGAATAAAGATGTCGCGGAAAAAATTATTCGCCGTGATATTTAAACGATAACTGCATCTTCGCGCGGAATACCAGCTCATTGTCTTTGCCGATTTT
>JAYVYF010000418.1:0-8295 GCA_043784585.1 Burkholderiales bacterium | reverse complement strand
AATTTTTTTGAAAAGAAGATGAACGGCAATGACGATAGCAAGAGATCATTAGCCGGCAGCTTCAGCGGACTGGAACTTTCGTTGGTCGAGGATGACGATCTGGAAGAAAAGCTGGCGGTCGAGGCCATCGCCAAGCGTCTCAACAACAACTGCGACGAAGAATTGCGTGCGGTTTCACAACGCATGGGATTTTTGATGTCAGAGCCAGAATTACAGGACGAGGCAAACCCGATTTCGCCGGATACGATTGTGAAAGCTTTACAAGTGGCCTGTCAGCAAATGACCTCGGGCTATCAAGCGAAATTGACCGTTATGCGGATGGTGGAAGCGGGCATGGCCAAAGAAATGGTTGGCGTCTACCGCGATATCAACACCCATTTGATCTCACGCCAAGTGCTGCCACAAATTCGCCGGACTTATCACAAGCCACAAGCATCCGGTTCGCGAACCACACCCGCGGCCACTAGCAGTGCCGCCGCACCCGCGACCGCAACTGCAACAGCCGCGGCGAGTACCTCTCCGCAAGCGGCACACGATTTATTCGCCACGCTTCAACAGCTTATCGCGGGTGGCATCGCCAGCAATGCCGCCAACCTGTCCAGCAACAGCGCCCATCTCGCACCGTTCGTCAGGGCGCCTCAAGCCAATGGTAGTAGTGTTGGCAACAGCGGCGGGCTGCCGGACTTGGGCGCAATCACCAGCACCGGCTTGGTCTCTGCTTTAACCGATATTCAGCGGCAGCTGATTGCAGGTCGCGCGGAAACTGCCCAGTTTGCGGCAATGATGAATCTGCATAATTTTGTACCCGGCGAAACACCCACCGCATCGCTTAATTTTCTGCGGGACATTAAGCAGCAGGCTGTCGCCACCGGCAGCAACCAGGTTGATGCGATGACAATCGACATCATCGCGATGCTGTTTGATTACGTTTTCGAAGACAAGTCGATCCCAGATTCGGTCAAGGCATTACTGGCCAAACTACAAATCCCGGTGCTGAAGGTCGCGATTATTGACAAGTCATTTTTCTCATTAAAAACCCATCCCGCGCGCCGCCTGCTGGATGTATTGGCCGAGGCTTCAATCTGCTTCGCGGGCCAAGCGAGCAAAGAAGATCCGCTATATCAGCAGATCGAGTCCGTGGTAGACCGGATTCATGATCAATTCACCACCGACATCACCATCTTTTCCACCATGCTGGATCAGTTCGAAACATTTTTAGTCGCACGCGACACCGCCAGCGCCAGCCGCGCCGAGCAATCTGCCCGCGCACTTTACGAGAGTGAAAAACGCGAAATGGCGCGCATGATCGCGATTGACGAAATTGATCGCCGCGCGAATTCTACCGACACTGACCTGCCGATCACGGTCAGTGCGATGTTGCGCGGGCCGTGGGCACGAGTGCTGGAACGCGTTTATATCCGCGATGGTGGACGAACCGAACATTTTGTGGAATACATCGAGGCGGCTGACAATTTAATCTGGAGCGTGACACCAAAACTGGATCAAGGCGAGCGTAAGCGCCTGGTCTCGATGCTGCCAACATTGCTAAAACGGCTGCAAGAGGGCATGGAAATCGCCGCTGTTGAACATCAGGAACGCGATCGCTTCTTTGCCGCCTTGGTGGATTGTCATGCGGCTGCGGTCAAGGCGGGTCTGCGCGGCGAGAGCGTGACGCCACTTATCCAGGGTTTGCTCGCCACGGTAGAGACCGCACCATTGTTCGAGAAATTAATCAATGAAGAAAAAGTGCGTGAAGCGGCGCTAAAAAATATTAATCGCTCCGGGATTGCGCGCATTCAGTTCACTGATACGGGTGTGGAGATTGAAGAAATTATGGCTCGCGGCATCATGGTCGGCCAGGAAACGGCTGACGAAACTGAGCCTGATGATGCGGCAGCTTTTAATCTCAACCAGCCGATACCGGTGCTCAAACGCGGTGCGTGGGTAGAATTCACTCCAGCCAGTGGCAGCAAAACCCGTTCAAAGCTGACGTGGATAAGCCCTCTAAAAGGCGTTTATTTATTTACCAACCCGGGTGCCAGCGAGGCGCTTTCCATCACGCCTGAAGTGCTTGAAAGTCAATTTCGCCGTGGCCAAGCTCGCCTGATCGAAGAATCGTCGCTGATTGATCGTGCCGTGAATAGCTTGGTACATTCTTTGGCCGCCGCAGCTTAGGTTCGACACGCTCACTCAGATCCAACACACTCAAAACGATTTCTATGCGCACTCTGCCAAGCCCAATAATTTACAAGGCCGCCGACATGGTTAGTGCGCCCAACTGCATATAGCAGGATGCGCTGGCCAATCAATCGCCAGTCGTGACCATAGACAGCCGGTAGCCCTTGCCATGCAGCGTTTTAAGCAAATACCCGTGCTGACCCTCTAATTGAAGCTTGCTACGCAAACGATAAATATGCGTATCGATGGTTCGCGAAGACATTTGATTGGAAACGATTCCCCAGACACTGCTCCAGATCGCGTTTCGGGCGACGATATTGCCCAATTCGTTAAATAGCAGCAGGATCAGCTGAAGCTCTTTTTCAGTCAGCAGCACTTTCTGGGTGTCAAACGAAACTTCGCGTGCACTGACATCAAAGTGATAAGCGCCGAAAAAAACCAGCTTGTTTTTAAGCGACTTATCCACACGCAGACTGTTGGCACGGCGCAGCGCAGACTCCACGCGGGCCACACATTCAAGATGACGCGCAGGCTTGACCAGATAGTCATCGGCACCCGCTTCGAGGCCCTCGACAATATCCTCCTCCGCGTTGCGAGCGGTAATGAGGATGATGGGAATATCTAGCCTAAGCTCATCCCGCATGTTTTGGATCACCGCCAGGCCCGACATATCCGGCAGCCCCCAATCGACGATTGCTGCGTCAATGCTGACATCCTGTAGGGCCGTGAGGAATGCAGCGCCCCGATCATGGGTTGAGGTCTCAAAACCTGCCTCGCGGAGCCATTTGCTCAAGGCGAGCAACTGGTCAGGATCATCGTCCAGAATCGCAATATGGGGGGCTTTTTCAGACACTGCGCTTCCCACTACGCTTCCTCAAATCAACCATTGATTTATGTTCTGAACGGATTGATTGGACAAAATAACCAGAACACGCGAAGCATCGGAAACGCCCCCTTTGCCACCTGACAGCAGGTTCATTTTTGTACACCCATTGCCTGGACATGACTCGCACCGCTGACCCACCTCGTCGGGAGAAATGGTGTCATGCCGAAAATAGCGCGTCTACTGCCGCCGGATCGAACCGGTATTCTTCGTTGCACATATCGTCTTTAACAATGATTTCACCCAACTGTTTCAAGGTGGCGTCAAGTTCTTCGCGGCCCAGACTACGGAGCATATTTTTGACTTTTTCTTCATCGCGTTTGCAATCGCAAAACACGCCTTTTGGCTCGTAAAGCCGTATATCTTCTTCGTGAAACAAGCGCGTGAGCATGGTTTCTGCATCCAGATTCGTGAGCTCATCGGCGGTAACCGACGCCGCAAGCTGCTCGACCCGTGCCCAACCATCGGCGTCTTTTTCATCCGCTTTCGGCAGCTTTTGCAGCAACAGCGCCCCTGCGCCCTTCGCATTGGCGGCAATCCACAAATGCGTCGGCAATTGTTCTGACTGGTCAAAATAATGCTCGAAGCATTCAGCCACCGTCAGGCCAGATACAGGCACAATACTTTGGTACATTTGCCCGCTATCAAATTGCGACACGGTTAATGCAACTCGTCCGCCGCTGACCCAGTCTGCAAAACTGACCGGACTGTCCTGCGGCTCGAATGAAGCCATGCCACGAATCCCAAGGTCGTTGGTGCAATCGATGACCGCCAGCTTTGCGAACGCACCGCCCTGAATTTGCAGGGTAGCGCGGCCGTTGTGTTTAAGCCCCGCACCAATCACCACCGCCACGCACGCCATCTCGCCTAAATGCGCTGTGACATCAGGCGGGTAATCGCGCCCCAGCATTAGGCTCTGCCAGGCACTGGAGAGGCGAACGACTTGGCCGCGAATATCAAGTTTATCGAGCGTGAAACGACGGCTGAAATCAGTGGCTAAGTTCATGCTTTAATTTTATCAATATTCGACCAGATGGCACGTAAAGGCATATTACGGGGAGCACTACGATCTTCAACGATGTCATCCCGAGTCGGTTTAATGCGGGTTCTGCTGTAAGGGTTGGGGACGTTCGACCGAAAAGTGGATTCGTCACTACGCGCAGGATAAAAAAACTTAAACCCGATCATTGGCGGGCATCACCGAGCAAAAAATACCCGAAACACACGCCTGTGCTAGTTTTTTCTATTCCACGGTCACCGATTTCGCCAGATTGCGGGGCTTATCCACATCAGTGCCCTTCACCAATGCGGCGTGATAGGCGAGCAACTGCACTGGGATCGCATGCACAATCGGCGACAGTAAACCTGAGTGTCGCGGGGCGCGAATAACATGAACGCCCGCCGATTCTTTGAAGTTGGAATCAAGGTCGGTAAAGACAAATAATTCGCCGCCGCGTGCGTTGACTTCCTGCATGTTGGATTTCACTTTTTCAAGCAAGGCGTCGTTCGGTGCAATCACCACCACCGGCATGTCGCTATCGACTAATGCCAGCGGGCCGTGTTTGAGCTCGCCCGCCGGATAAGCTTCGGCGTGAATGTAGGAGATTTCTTTAAGTTTTAACGCGCCTTCGAGGGCGATGGGGTAATGCAGGCCGCGACCTAAAAATAGCGCGTGCTCTTTCTCGGCAAATTTTTGCGCCCACGCTTTAATTTGTGGCTCGAGACTTAATGCGTGCTGGACACTGCCCGGCACGTAGCGCAGCTGTTCGATGAAATCGCCTTCCTGCTGCAACGTCAACCGACTATGTTCTTTGGCGAGCGTGAGGGCGAGGGCGAACAGCGCGATGAGTTGGGTGGTGAACGCCTTGGTCGAGGCGACACCAATTTCTTTGCCGGCACGGGTGTAGAACACCAGCTTGGAGGCGCGTGGAATGGCGCTTTCGCGCACATTGCAAATGCTGAGTGTGTGGGTGTGGCCGAGCTCTTTGGCGCGCTTGAGCGCTTCCATCGTGTCCAGCGTTTCGCCGGATTGTGAGAGCGTGACAATGAGCTGACGCGGGTTGGGAATGGAATCGCGATAACGATATTCGTGACCGAGCTCGACATTACAGGGCAATTTCGCAACGCTTTCAATCCATTGTTTGCCGACCATGCTCGCGTAGGAGCTGGTGCCGGAGGCGAGAATCAATACGCTATCGATTTGCTTGAAAACCTCGGCTGCGCCGTCGCCAAACAAACTGCTGTTGATGCCATCGGCGAGGATCGCTTCGAGCGTGTCAGAGATTGCGCGTGGCTGCTCGTGGATTTCTTTCTGCATGAAATGTTGATACGGGCCCAGATCGCTTGCATCATCGGCCACTTCCGAGATATGAACCGCGCGCTCGACAATCTTACCGCTGCTATCAACAACGGTTACGCCATCGCGACGCAGCGCGGCGACATCGCCCTCGTCGAGATACATGACGCGGCGCGTGACCGGCAAGATAGCCGAAACATCGGAGGCAATAAAATTTTCTTCGTCGCCCAAACCGATCAATAACGGGCAACCAATGCGGGCGCACGTCATCGTGTTGAGATCATTTAACGTCACCACCCCAATTGCGTATGCGCCATGCAGATCACGCACCGCGCGCTGGGTGGCGGTAAATAAATCACCCGACTCTTTGAAATAATGATGAATGAGATGGGCGATGACTTCGGTATCGGTCTGCGAATCGAAACCATAGCCTAGGCGTTTGAGTCGTTCGCGCTGCTCTTCGTGGTTTTCGATAATGCCGTTATGCACCACGGCAATTTCGTCATTCGATACATGGGGATGCGCATTCAGCTCGGTCACGCCGCCATGCGTGGCCCAACGGGTGTGACCAATGCCCAAGACACCTGTGAGGCCTTCTGCAGCGATACCCGCTTCCATCTCAGCCACGCGGCCGACGCGGCGCACTCGCTTGATACCGTCGTTGACCACGGCCACACCTGCAGAATCATAGCCACGATATTCGAGGCGGCGCAGACCTTCTGTAAGGACGGGAACGATATTGCGATTGGCGATGCCACCGACGATGCCGCACATGAGAATTCTCCAATACCTTGATTAAATGACCATTATCGCGCGATGGCGGTGGATTCTCCAACGGTTTCAGCGGCGTGACCCGCGTTTAGTTTTTCTTGACCGGTCGCGTCCAGCCGGCAAGGGTGGTTTGTTCTTTTCGGTTTAGCGTCAAGGTGGCCGCTGGCGCATTTTTCCAGACGGTGGTGCCGGCGCCGATAGTCGCTCCTTTACCGATGGTGACGGGCGCTATAAGCTGTACGTCTGAACCGATCTGAACATTATCTTCAATGATGGTGCGATGCTTGTTTGCGCCATCGTAATTGCAGGTAATAGTGCCAGCACCCACGTTGACATGGGCACCGATGGTGGTGTCACCGATGTAGCTGAGATGATTGGCTTTGCTGCCCTCGCCTATTTCGCTGGCTTTCACTTCGACAAAATTACCGATATGGGTATTGTCCGCGAGCGTGGTGGCAGGGCGAACTCGTGCATAGGGGCCAATCCGCGCACCTTTGCCAATCGTCGCACCATCAATCGATGAAAAAGGTAATATTTCAGTATTTTCACCGATGTTGCACTCTTTTAGAATGCAGTTCGCACCAATTCTGACCCTGGATGCCAAGTGCACAGTGCCTTCAAACAGGCAGTTTACGTCAATAAAAACATCATTAATGATGCCATCGCCGCAAGTGAGAGCACCGCGTACATCAATACGGGCTGGATCGGCGAGAGAGGTTCCGTCTGCCATCAACTGCTTCGCTATTTCGTGCTGATAGGTTCGCTCTAATTGGGCCAGTTGATGTTTACTGTTAATGCCCGTTACTTCCCATTCTGCAGCGGGTGAATGGGTTTCTACCGCAACGCCATCGGCCACGGCCATGGCAAGAATATCGGTTAAATAATATTCGCCCTGGGCATTGGCATTTTGTAGTTTTGGCAACCAACTGGATAACCACGCCACCGGACAGGCGAGGAAGCCGGTATTAATTTCCTTGATCTTACGTTGCTCGTCAGAAGCATCCTTGTGCTCGATGATCGCTTTCACGCGATGATGTTCATCGCGCAAAATGCGTCCCAAGCCGTCCGCATTGGCGACTGTCATCGTCAACCAAGCCAGCTTGTTTTCATTAGCGGCACCCACTAATGCAAAAAGTGTTGCTGCAGAAATAAGCGGCACATCGCCGTACAGAATAAGCGCCACACCGTCCGCCGGTAAATACGGTAAAGCTTGCTGTACGGCATGCCCTGTACCCAGTTGGGGCTCTTGCTTCGCCCAGTGTAATTCTGGCTTGGACGAGGCGATCGAAGCTTGAGCGCGCACCTGTTCTCCGCCGTGGCCATAAACAACGCATATTGACGAAGGATCAAGTGTTTGCGCAGTCGCGAGCACGTGCTGAAGCATGGGTTTGCCCGCGATCGGGTGCAATACTTTTGGAAGCGCGGATTTCATGCGTTTACCCTGGCCCGCCGCAAGAACAATGATATTAAGATTATTTTTCATGGCTGAGAGCGTCCGGCGGTTGAGGGCGAATTCGGCAAATACGTCAAATACGTGAAATCATAATGTCGCATGAGATCTGGTTCAGCGTTCGATGGATGGTAACACCCGGGATGGTTGCGCATTTATGCACGTTGAACACGGTTCTAAGCATGCGTGTTCGAAAACATCGCTCGCTCATCACGCTGTTTGACATTAGTCGTGATATGGCGACAAACATTTATATGCCAATGAATCGCGCACACTAACTTAGGAATGCTTTGACGAAAAAAAAGGCAGCGGAATAATACTCCGCTGCCAATATTGTGTTGCGCCTCTAAACCGTTACAGTGAATTATAGCAAAAAAATAATTATTTGCGTAATTTTCTGATGGCTTGGAGCTGTGCGGCCAATTGTGCCAGCTCAGCAACCACAAGGGCCCTGTCTTGACCGGTTGCACGGTTAGCAAGCGCTTCCTCAGCTTGTCGTTTAGCTTCCATAACTTTGGCTTCATCAAGGTCATGAGCACGAATTGAGGTGTCGGCCAGGATGGTCAATGTCTTTGGCTGGACCTCCATAATGCCGCCTGAAACGTAAACAATCTCCTCCTTATCCTGACCCGCCAACTTTACTTTGACGGTGCCCGGACGAATGCGTGTCATCAATGGCGTGTGGCCCGGCAAAATACCAAGCTCGCCTGCTTCACC
>JAYVYF010000417.1:0-9762 GCA_043784585.1 Burkholderiales bacterium | reverse complement strand
CCAGCCCAAACCGACGGCGCCGGAGTACGCTGGCAACATGGATATTTCAAAACCACCATAGCCATAAAGGAGGGTAGGATTGCTGCCGTCGTATTTAGTATTTTTACCCATCACCACGAAGTACGGAATTTTTTCGCCATCTTTCGAGGTGGTTGTAAATTGCTCAACTTTGTAGGGTGCCGCATCAAAAAACGCAGGCAACGATTTCAGCTGTTCCCGCTTGTCTGAACCTGCCTGTGCCATAAACAAAGTCGAGGGTGTCAAGTAATCTGTAAGGGTGATGAAGTAATCATCCGACTCGTCGGAGTCAATCGCGTTCGCACCGACCGAGCCTAAGCCTGGCATCGCAATTGTGCGGCGCACCCACTTGTTTTTTTCACGCTTCAATTCAACCAGCTGGCTTTTAACGTTATCCAATTCATTAATGATGAAGTAGTTTTTAGTGGCCGTAAATCCGGCCAGCGACTTACGATCAGTGGGGGTGAAAAGAACTTCAAAATTTCTCTCGCCTTGCATAAATTTATCGAAATTTGTCGCAATCAAGGCGCCCTGCGGATAGGTTTTACCGCCTACTGTCCATGCTGACTTCAAACTCACGACTAGCATATCCCACACGATATTTGCGGTCGCATCGTCTTGAACTTCGACTTTAGCCAGCTTGTTATCGGCGCGCAAAAATAACTCGCTGGTATAAAAGGTCACGCCTCTGCGCACCAATTGGCGCGTCGGATAGCCGCGCCCTTCGGAGACCAATCCGCTCACGCTGATATCACTGTCTTTGCCTTCGTAAACAGTAGTGGCTGATTCAATCGGGGTGCCGCGTTTCCACTCTTTCACGATACGGGCATAGCCGGATTTGGTCATGGTGCCGGCGCCGAAATCGGTTTGTACAAATAGTGTATCGGCATCAATCCAATCAGCACCGCCCTTGGCTTCTTTGATTTCAAAACCGCCTTTGACGAACGATTTACTCGGCACATCGAATTCGCGCGTGACCTGTGCATCCGCACCGCCGCGTGAGAGATTTAGCAGGCAACGGTGGTAGTCGGGATACAAGCAATTGGAGCCTTTCCAAACCCAATTTTCATTTTCATCTTTAGCTAATTTATCGAGGTCGAGCACGGTTTCCCATCTGGGTTCGGCTTTTTTGTATTCCTCAATACTGGTGCGTCGCCAGAGGCCGCGGACATTGGCCTCGTCCTGCCAAAAATTGTACAAATACGCACCGCGTTTTTGCACGAATGGGATCCGCGCTTTTGAATTGACGACTTCCAAAATTTTTTCGCGCAGCGGTGCGAATTGCGGCTGCGCTTCCAGCGTTTTTTGGGTTTTGGCGTTTTGTTCTTTCACCCAGGCAATGGCTTTGTCGCCCATCACGTCTTCGAGCCACAGGTAGGGGTCTTCTTGGGCCAGTACAGCCGTTGAAATAAGCGACATAGCAGCAGTTCCTAGCAAAAATCGACAAAACATGATGATTCTCCGAAAAATAAAACTGCCCTTGTGGCGCAGTTTCCGGGATCTAACTAAAAAGGATTTAACAATTTCAAGTGGGTACTTTATCCAGCTCAAACGCGGTATGTAAAGCCCTTACGGCCAGCTCCATATATTTTTCATCAACGACCACCGAGGTTTTAATCTCGGAGGTGGAAATCATTTGAATGTTCACATTCTCATGCGCTAAGGTTTCAAACATTTTGGCAGCAATGCCGACATGCGAGCGCATGCCGATGCCAACGAGTGAAATTTTGGCAATTTTATTATCGCCCGCAACACTTCTGGCATCGATCAATGGCTTCACTTTGTCATTCAAAATCGCCAGCGCTTTTGCGTAATCGTTGCGATGCACGGTGAATGAAAAATCGGTGAGGCCTTCAAAAGATGTGTTCTGAATAATCACATCGATATCGATATTCGCTTCTGCAATCGGACCCAAGATTGAGAATGCTATGCCGGGACGATCCGGTACACCGGCGACGGTGAGTTTGGCTTCGTCGCGGTTAAACGCGATCCCGGAGATGATAGCTTGTTCCATGGTTTCGTCTTCCTCATACGTGATCAATGTGCCGCGATCTTGCGAATCAAATTCAGTAAACGATGACAGCACGCGCAGCTTTACTTTATATTTGCCCGCAAATTCCACCGAGCGAATTTGCAAAACTTTCGAGCCCTGGCTCGCCAGTTCAAACATTTCTTCGAAGGTAATTTGTTCCAGCTTGCGTGCCTCGGGCACCACCCGCGGATCGGTCGTGTACACGCCATCCACATCCGTAAAAATCTGGCACTCATCCGCCTTCAGCGCCGCCGCCATTGCCACGCCTGTCGTGTCTGAGCCGCCGCGGCCAAGGGTCGTGATATTGCCGTGCTCATCAATGCCCTGGAAGCCTGCTACTACAACCACATTACCCTCGGCCAAATCTTTACGAATATTCGCGTCATCAATCGACAGAATACGCGCCTTGGTAAACGCGCTATCGGTCAATACTTTTACCTGCCAACCCGTGTAGCTTTTCGCCTTGATACCGAGATTCTGAATCGCCAACGCAAGCAGCCCTACCGACACCTGCTCCCCCGTTGCCGCGATCACATCCAGCTCGCGGCCATCCGGCTCTGCATTGAGCTGCTTCGCCAGTCCCAGCAGTCGATTTGTCTCACCCGACATGGCGGACGGCACCACGATCAACTGATGGCCCTGCGAATGATAATGCGCGATGCGCTTGGCGACTTCGCGAATCCGTTCCGGCGAACCCATCGATGTGCCGCCGTATTTCTGAACAATTAAGGCCATGTTTGGGCTGACTCTTTCTGCCGCGAAAAACCTTGATTTTAACGTTTCCGGCAACTTATGGCGAATCGACAGTGA
Source organism: Burkholderiales bacterium (assembly GCA_043784585.1). Classification (GTDB taxonomy): domain Bacteria; phylum Pseudomonadota; class Gammaproteobacteria; order Burkholderiales; family Usitatibacteraceae; genus UKL13-2. Next base: position 6,902 of record JAYVYF010000417.1, on the reverse strand, counting down.
AACAATGGCGAAGGAGCAGCGGTCGCTGCTCAAGGTGCTCTAGCCGCGTCCGCTGCGAGTTAGGCATAATCTAGGTCGCAACTCCCTGCGAATATTGCAAATACGACAAAATAATGATTTCCTCAAAAGCAAACCCTATCTCCGTCACGCGCCGCCTCGAATTCGATGCAGGCCATCGACTGCCGAATCACAAGAGCCAATGCCGCAATCTTCACGGCCATCGTTACGCGATTGAAATTACGCTGACCGCAAATCTTATTCACGAAGAGGGCGCAACCGACGACGGCATGGTGATGGACTTTGGCGACATCAAATCCATTGCAAACGAGAAGCTCGTCAATATCTGGGATCACGCGTTTTTGGTGTGGCGCGGCGATAACGTGATGGTTGATTTCTTGGCCGCGATCTCTGGGCATAAAACCGTGATTCTCGATGAAGTGCCGACCGCTGAAAATCTGGTCAAGGCTGCGTTTGATATTTTGGAACACGCCTATCGGGATCGGTTTGGGCATGAACTGACGCTCACACAGGTGCGCCTGTATGAGACGCCGAATTGTTGGGCGGATGCGGTGGCGTAGTGGCACGAAACCCCTTTATCGACGGGCGTTTTCAGGCATTTATTTGTTGAAGTGTCAGTGAATAACCATATTTCATGGTTGCTCAAAATGTCAAGATTGATTTGTGTAAAGCAAGGAGTGTCAATGGCTTCTACAGCGTTTGACGAATTCCAATATAACGTCCTCGATGCACGGTGGCTGCATCAAGCACACGGCATCGTTACTGGCTGTCGGACACTAACCTGTGTAACCTAATGTGTAAGGAGTTACACATGGCCACCAATCTCGCAATCGATCCCGACCTCCTCGACCGTGCCGTCGAGGTTAGCGGAGAGCGCACCAAAGAGGCAGTCGTCACCAAGGCGCCGCAGGAGTTCATAGCCCGCCGTGAGCAGAAGAAGGTAATCGAGCTTATGGGCACATTGGAGTGGGATGATTCTTTCAACTACAAAGTCGAACGCACGCGGACGTGACGTTCTTCGCCGATACCAGTGTTGGGTCACTTGCCCTGAGGCGTGACGCTGCGAGATCCGAACCCGAAGTTGATGCTCTCAAGGCCGCGCTACAAGGAGCCGATGTGGTGGTGACCACCGGACTTGTCTTGCAAGAGCTGCTACAAGGCTTCTCAGGCCCGAAAGTTGCCGCACAGATCATTAAGCGATTTAGCGCGCTGCCTTTACTACAACCTGATCGTGAGGACCATATCGCTGCTGCCGCGCTGCGCGACACTTGCCGCCGAGCTGGAGTACAGATCGGCACCGTCGATGCGGTGCTTGCGCAACTATGCATTCGCCATGATTTAGAGTTGCTGAGTATCGACAAGGATTTCGAGCTTGCGGCAAAGCATTGTGGATTGCGCGTTTGGTCGGCTAAAAAATTGACGCGCAAACAGTAGCCACCATGCCCATCGTCATCATCAGCCCCTGTTCCGCTGAATGGTTGAAAATATTCGGCGCCATGCGCGATGAGTTACGCGTCGTGTTTGAGCCGTTTTTGCTACAGTCGAACACATTGGCGGCACATCAGTTCCAGGGCTTGCAGCAAAACCTGTCATCGACGTGCTGCTCGGCGCGCACTCGCTTGCTGACATTGAATCGAAAATCCCGCCGCTGAGCGAAGTCGGTTACGCAGATGTCCCAAAGTACGAGCGTGAGCTGCCGACGCGGCGCTATTTCGTAAAGTCATACGCCACCTAGGCGCACGTTCATCTTCATGCCGTTGAGCCAGGTTCACGCTTATGGCAGGCGCATTTGGCGTTTAGGGATGCGCTTCGCGCTGATTCCAATCTCCGCTCCAACTATCAATCGTTAAAGCTTCGCTAATGAAGACGGGTAATTCCAAACCAAAATGCTTCAAAACGCCCGCCATCCAACAACTCTCACTTTAGTCCATTCACAAACGCCACAATGAGCGGGGCAAACGCATCGTGCAACGGCAACGTAGCATCGCTATAGGAGGCAAGCTGTTTCTTCTGATCGGCATCCACTTTTTTTAACACATGATTCATGCCGTCAATAATGGCCAGCTCGGCTTTTGGTGCAGCGGCTTTCAACAATTCTGCTTCGCGCGTCGCGACTTGAATATCGGTTGTACCCTGCACGATCAAAATCGGCACCTTGAGTTTTGCGATTTCGATTGTGGGCCGCTTGTTGAGCCATGAAATCAAATACGGTTGCACGCTTGGCCGATAAAGGCTCGCGAGTGCCGCCGGTGGGTCGTCAACCAGCTTGCCTGCTTCCAGCGATTTCAGCGTGCGTTCGCTTTCGTTCCACAGCGCTTCGGGCAACTTTGGTTTTAGCTGCGTGCGCAGTACATCACCCGCGTTGCTGGCGATTCCAGAAATTGAGATGAAAGCATCGGCAGACGATTTCGCAGCAGCCATCATGCCGACCAATGAGCCTTCGCTGTGGCCCGCAACGATCACGCGCGAGAAGCGCGGATCTTTTTTCAGCATCGTGATCCACGCGACGAGATCATCAATGTAGGTGTCAAATCGCAAATCTTTTTCGCTCGACACAGCTGCGCCGCTCTCGGCAACACCACGTTTATCGATACGAACACTCGCGATACCGCGTTGTGCAAGCGCTTCGGCGAGCATTTTTAAACTATTGTTTTTTCCCGGCAAACCTGCAGAATTGCCATCGCGATCTGTGGGCCCTGAGCCAGGATGAATAATGACAACAGACAGAGGCTTGGTAGCTGCGGTGCCGCCTTCTGGCAATCTTACCGGCAACATCAAGCTGCCATGCAGCAAGGCCGTGGCTGTTTGCAATTGGATCGCGTTATCGCTTGTTGTTTTCGTCGATGCTGTTTCAAGCGGCACCACGACCGACTTCGGTGATTGGGCAACTACGTTTAGTGCGGCGCTCAGCCCCACCAATGCCGCAAACCGAATAAAGCCACGCACGAGACGGATTATCTTTTTCATTTCATCTCCTTTACTGATCAAAGTCCACTATCCACGGTTGTTTCCAAGCGTTTTATGCCGAATCACTTCGCCAATACGTGGGTTTCATTTTCAATTTGGCCACCTAAATCGCCAAACCAAAACGAGCACCATCACGCTTACCAACAAGCCAATTCCGCCGAGCAATGTCGTCACTTGGATTTCTGCGGCGGCGTGCTATCTGCTTCGCCGTTCTCTACATTAACGCGGACACCTCGCTTGACCACCGCGTCGCGCAGCAAATATTCAATCTGCCCATTCACGCTGCGCAGCTCGGATGCGGCGAGATTTTCCAGCACGGCCCATAGCTGCGGGTCGATTCTGAGCAGAAATGATTTTTTTTCAGAAGCCAAAACAGAAATATCTTAGATTACAAATTTTATTTGCCGACACGAAACAGGATCGCGGCTTTTGTCGGGATGACGTGGCGTGCAAACCTTGTTTGTATCCCATGTCAGTTGTACAGCGTGCCCGTATTCACAATCGGCTGCACGTTACTTTCTGCGCACAGCACCACCAGCAAATTACTCACCATCGCGGCCTTGCGCTCGTCATCGAGATGGACAATATTTTTATCACTCAAACCCTTGAGCGCCATTTCGACCATCGTGACCGCACCGTGAACGATCTTGGCACGCGCATCAATTACGGCTTCGGCCTGTTGGCGACGCAGCATGGCGCTGGCGATTTCGGGCGCGTAGGCGAGATGAGTGAGCTTGGCCTCTTCAACCAGGATACCGGCTTTGTCGAAACGATCCTGCAGTTCGCGGGCAAGCGCTTTGGCAACAATATCAGCGCCGCCGCGTAGCGTAATGCCATTTTTTACATCGGCATCATCGCCGCCATTATCGTAGCTGTAGGCTGAGGCGAGATGACGGATCGCGGCTTCGGATTGAACGCGAACATAAAGCTCGTAATCATCGATTTCAAACACGGCTTGGGCGGTATCGCGCACGCGCCATACGAGGGCCGCACCGATCTCGATCGGGTTGCCGTTTTTGTCATTCACCTTGAGTTTGTCGCTGTTCAAATTGCGTGAGCGCAACGAGATTTTTTTACGCGAATAAAACGGGAAACACCAGCGCAACCCACTCGAACGATCCGTGCCCCGATAGTCGCCAAATAGTGTAATGATGCCGCCCTCATTCGGCTGCAACATATATAGACCCAGAATCGCAAACCCGCCTGCAATGACACATGCAGCCGCTATCGCGATTGAGCCAAATGACGGTACTGCATCGCCTAATGTAAAAAATCGGAAGCCGCCATAGCCGATCAATATCAGTCCGGTCAGTAACAACACATAGCCATTCAAACTCGAAAATTCTTCTTCTGTATAACTTGCGCTTGTTTTCATTAAAGCCTCATTGGGTCGTCAAACGGCAATGGCCGCGGTAAACACTTTTTACTACAATTGTTATCAGCCAATATTAAAATGATATCACTTTAATATCTATTTGCAATAGCTTCAGTGATCGATAAGAATAGCGCTTTGAGGTTTGCGCTTGCCTGCACGTGCGCGGCATGTAAAATCGACGTATCGGATTGGCTGAGCAATTTCGGAGATGAGCAACGGCTGCATCTCCGAAAATTTATTCGGGAACTTCACTTAAACCAAAGGAAAGCAAATGCGCAAGGGACTATTTTTTATTGCAGCGGGAATGTCGGCACTGCTGGTCAGTGGCGCTTCTGCAGAAAGCAAAGCCGAAAAATCAATTGAATATCGGCAAGGCGTTTACCGAGTGATTGGCTGGAACTTTGGCATGATGGGCGGGATGGTCAAGGGCGAAGTTCCCTACGACAAAGAGATCTTCGCCAAGCGCGCTGCCAACGTGGCGACGATGGCGCCGATGGTGCTTGAAGGCTTTGGCCCTGGTACCAATAAAGGCGCTAAAACCGAAGCCAAGCCGGAAATCTGGGCCCACATGGACGACTTTAAATCGAAGCTAAGCAAGATGAATGATGAGGCGACCAAGCTCGCCGCCATTTCAAAAACGGGAAGCTTTGACGAAATCAAAAAACAATTCGGCGCGACTGGTGCCAGTTGCAAAGCCTGTCACGACGAATACAAGATGAAGTAGTTTTTCGCTTCAATTTTTTTGCTCGGAAGTAAAAACGCCGCCCGCGTTAAATCACGGGCGGCGTTTTTATCGATGCATTACGTTTGTCTGTCTGTCTATCTATCTGTCTGTCTGTCTATCTGTCTGCCTGACCGCCTGACTTTTATCCGCGTTTAAAAAAACACCCTTGTCACCAACGCGTACGTGAGCCCGCTGATCACCGCAACTATAGACCATGGCAACCAAGCAGGAAGAGGCTTTTCAGCCATTTTTGCCTCAGGAACCACGCTGATAGGGGCGTCTAGATCTTTTTTCCCGGTGAGCATGGCTTCAATAAGCTGCTCTTTTTTAAACACCGCATAAAACGCGATCGCGACTAAATGTAGTCCCACCAGAACCAGAATCAGATCGGAATTCAACTGGTGCAGCTTCGTTATTTTATCGCTGACCACTTTGGACACCAGGCTAGCGTATGGCCCCTCAAGCATGATGTCGTCGTTGGAAAAAAGCCCCGTCACCGTCTGGAATCCGACGACCGTAAGTAGCGCCACCACGCTCAATGCGCCCATCGGGTTATGGCCCAAATAGCGCTCTCCATCGTTTTTAAACAAATTTTTCGCATAGGTGATGACCGTCACGGGTGCGCGAACAAAATTCTTGAATCGCGCATGATAGGTGCCGACGAATCCCCACACCACACGGAATGCGATCAGCCCGATCACAAAAAAGCCAATCTTTTTGTGCCATTCCATGGCGTTGCCCCCGATCTGGGCGGTGATAAATAAAAGCAAAATCGAGGTGGCCAACGCCCAGTGAAATAAGCGAACGGGAATATCCCACACTAAAATAGATTTCATCGCGAGTGCCTAGTTTGCGGCTTCAAGACGCAGCAATTTGCTGTCGGCGGCATTGGTCAAAATATAAATGAAGCCGTCCGGGCCCTCTCGAACATCACGGATGCGCCCAAGCTTGTTCTCAAACAATCGCTCCTCTTTGATGACCTTGTCGCCATCGAGCGTGAGCCTGACCAGCGATTGTTTTGCCAGCGCGCCCACAAATAAATTGTCTTTCCATTTCGGCATCGCTTTACCCGAATAAAACGCCATCCCTGACGGCGCAATTGATGGCACCCATTTGTATAACGGCTGTGCCATACCGGCTTTTTCAAATCCTTCGCCGATTTTTGTGCCGCTGCCATAATTCACGCCATAAGTAATGACCGGCCACCCGTAATTGGTGCCCGACGTAATGATATTAATTTCGTCGCCTCCCTGCGGGCCGTGCTCATGCATCCAGACTTTACCGGTCTGCGGGTGCAATGCCGCGCCCTGAATATTGCGATTGCCCAAGCTGAAAATTTCAGCACGGGCGTTGGGTATTTTTACAAATGGATTGTCTGGCGGAATACGGCCATCATCGAATAACCGAATCGTCTTGCCTGCAAGATCATCCATTTTCTGCGCACGCTCCTCGTAGCCTTTGCTCGGATCGTCACCGCGATCGCCAAAGCCCACGAACATATAACCAGCACGATCAAACACAATGCGCGAACCAAAATGCTGCTCGCGATTAGATTTAGGCATCTGCTTGAACAGCAGTTGCACGTCGGTCATACGTGGCGCGGCTTTGGTGCCGCCCAATTTACCGCGGGCGACTTCAGTGCCGTGGAGGCCGTTTTCTTCGCCGTTGAACGTCCAGTAAATCCAGCCGGTTTCGGCGTATTTAGGGTGCAGCACCACGTCCAGCAAACCACCCTGCCCATGCTCAGTCACTTTCGGCAATCCTTCAATCGGCGCATCAAGCAATTTGCCGTTTTCAATCAGCCGCATGGTGCCGCGT
>JAYVYF010000416.1:0-12138 GCA_043784585.1 Burkholderiales bacterium | reverse complement strand
CGACATCAATCATGGAAACATAAATAGTTGATCGGGCGCGTTGCAAAAAAATCGCGATATGCGAATGACGAGGGAATTAGGGGATTTTAGAAGTTTCCTACAAGTAAACCCTAGTACCAACGAACTTTTTAAACCATTTTACGCCCTAGAGCCGCCCCGGCATTGGAGTTTCAACTTTGAAATCCCTATCTTGCCGCCACGATCATTTTAGCCGCTCGCTCCAGTGCCAAAGAGTGTTCGGTGCATTCGGGCGTCGGCATCGCGAAGGCTTGGGTTTTTTTATTGACGTGTTGGAACACGCAAGCGCCATCTACATACACGTTGAATTCACCGGTTTCAAATTTACGCCACGATGCTTCATCGGTGAGCGGCTCGGTGGCGATGATGACCATGCGATCACCCTCAGCATTGAGTGCGCCCAGGTCCATGCTGACGTCGCAATCCACCAGCTTGGCCGTTGGGAACGGATGGGCGCGTTCGAGCGCATGCAGCGTGCTGGAACAGTGCGCGTAGAGCGCTTCGCCGTTTGATAACAGGAAATTAAAGTTGCCATAACGTGCGATGACTGCGGTGATTTCGGCCAGCGCGGGTGCAAGCTCATCCCAATTGGGTGATGTGGCGCGATCTGTAAATTTTGCGCTCAGCTCTTGCATCAGCCAGCAGAATGCCTTTTCGCTATCGGTAGTGCCAATTGGTAAAAAACGGTGGTTGCAACCATCGTGAAAACTGGATTCGGGCTGAAAATTTTTCAAGTCCCCGTTATGCACAAACACCCAGCTTTGGCCGAGCCATTCGCGTATGAACGGGTGGCAATTCGACAAGCCCGGCAAGCCTTGGGTGGCCTTGCGTACATGCGCTAAAACGATTTTTGATTTGATCGGATAGTCGCTCAAAAACGCGGCTAGCTTTGAATCGCTGGCGGGTTGATCGTCGTGAAAAACCCGGCAGCCCGAGCCTTGATAATAGGCAATTCCCCAGCCGTCGGCATGGTCGCCGGTGCGCCCGCCGCGGGCGGCGAAGCCCGTGAATGAAAACGTTATGGCCGCAGAACCATTGCAATTCATGCCTAGTAATTGGCACATATTTTTGAGTTTTTGAAAAAATTAATTGTTAGTGATGTGTACTAAATGCAAAATCAACCGCCGCCAATGCGTGTAACGTGGGGGTATTAAATCGTGGCAGTTCCGCCTTACCGTCGCCGTCGCCGCTACCAAGGGTCATTGGTAATTCGATAATTCGTTATAGCCTATCACGATGCCCTGTGCGTCGCATACGTTTAAGCTGACTAATTTTTTGCAATCTGCGCCAAGTAGCTTCCTTGATCTCGCCGTGGCACCGCTCTTCAAAAATAACCCGGTGCACCTCAGCGCGATCCGGGGTGAACGATGTACCCGAAGTCGTCGAGTTTTATCGCGTAAGCGGCGATGTTGATTACCTGCCGCGGATGGTGGTGCCTGATATTGCCGCTTATGACGCGGTGTGCAAACGATTATTATGCGGATCCGATTTATTCGACGTCAGCTCAAGCTTTGCGATGGAAGAAATCAAATTCACCACGGCGTTGCATCTGGTTTACGCCTAAACGGGCGCCGTGGCCGTGCATCGACCATTGCAAAGTTGACGCGCCGCCACACCCTGTTCACGGTACACTAGCAGCGATAATTTCAAATAAAATGAGTAACACAAATCCGCAAACCGATCCAAACGGTTTCGTTCAACAAAATTAGGGAGTTCACAACATGCCTCTCACCATTGGCGTTCCACGGGAAATATTTCCCGACGAAAAGCGCGTGGCGACTGTTCCTGATGTCGTCGAAAAGTTAATCAAGCTCGGGTTCAAGATTCAGGTCGAGTCTGGCGCGGGCGATGCGGCGAATGTGAGCGATGACGCGTATCGTGCCTCGGGCGCTGCGGTGATCGATACCGCGGCCAACCTGTGGGCGAGCTCGGACGTGGTGTTCAAGGTGCGTGCGCCGTCATTGGATGAAGTGGAATTGATGCACGAGGGGCAAACGCTGGTGAGCTTTATCTGGCCCGCGCAGCAACCTGATTTGATGCAAAAATTTGCGGCGAAAAAAGTCACGGTGCTCGCCATCGATTGTCTGCCGCGTACTTTGTCGCGCGCGCAGAAGATGGACGCGTTGACCTCGATGGCCGGCGTCACGGGTTATCGCGCGGTGATCGAGGCCGCGAATGCATTCGGCCGGTTTTTCAGTGGACAAATTACCGCCGCCGGCAAAGTGCCACCCGCAAAGGTGTTTATTGCGGGTGCAGGGGTGGCCGGTTTGGCGGCAATCGGAACGGCGGCGAGCATGGGTGCTATTGTGCGTGCCAACGACACGCGCGCGGAAGTCGCCGACCAAGTGAAATCGCTCGGCGGCGAATTTGTCAAAGTCGATTATGAAGAGGAGGGCGGCGGCGGGGGCGGCTACGCCAAGGTGATGAGCGAAGGTTTTCAAAAAGCGCAGCGCGACATGTATGCGCAGCAAGCAAGGGATGCGGACATCATCATCACCACGGCGCTGATTCCCGGAAAGCCCGCGCCAAAACTCATCACCGCCGAGATGGTGCAATCGATGAAGCCCGGCAGCGTGATTGTCGACATGGCCGCAGAGCAGGGCGGCAACTGCGAATTGACGGAGCCCGGCAAGGCGGTGGTAAAGCATGGTGTGACCATCGTCGGCTACACCGATCTTGCGAGCCGCCTCGCCAAGCAAGCTTCGACGCTTTACGGCACGAACTTGTTCCGCGTGTGTGAAGAACTTTGCAAGACTAAAGACGGCGTCATCAACGTCAATATGGAAGACGATGCCATTCGCGGCCTCACCGTGATCAAGGCGGGCGAAGTCACCTGGCCGGCACCGCCGCTGAAACTCATCGCAGCACCTGCCGCCGCGAAGCCCGCTATTGCCATGCCTCAAGCGAAAAAAGGCCACGGCGCGCCGAGTGAGCCCATGTCCGGCAACAAGCTCGCAATCATGTTCGGGGTGGCTGCCGTGTTGTTTTGGTTCATTGGGGCGAATGCGCCGACCGCTTTTCTGGGTCATTTCACGGTATTTGTGCTGGGCTGTTTTGTCGGCTACCAAGTGGTCTGGAGCGTCACACCAGCGCTGCACACGCCGCTGATGAGCGTGACCAATGCGATCAGCAGCATTATCGCGATTGGTGCGTTGGTACAGATCGCGCCGCCGTTGTTGGGTGCTATTACCGACCGGCCGGATGACGCGATTCGTTATCTCGCGGTCGCCGGTATTGTGCTCACCGCGATCAATATGTTCGGCGGATTCGCCGTCACCCAGCGCATGCTGGCGATGTTTAGAAAATAGGGGAGGCGAACATGTCGCAAGGTTTAACCACAGTCGCCTATATTGGCGCAATTATCCTGTTTATTTTGAGCTTGAGCGGGCTGGCGAATCCAGCTTCATCACGTCGCGGCAATATGTTTGGCATGATCGGCATGGCGTTGGCGGTCTTGGCCACCATCTTCGGGCCACGCGTCACCGCGGCAGGCATTCCATGGATCATCGGCGCGATGGTCGTCGGCGGTGGCATTGGTGTATTTGCCGCGCGCACCGTGAAAATGACGCAGATGCCGGAGCTGGTGGCGCTCATGCACAGCCTGGTGGGATTGGCCGCGTGTTTGGTCGGCTTCGCGAGCTATATTGATCCGGCGGCAACCGTCGGGGCAACGGACGCTGAGAAGATGATTCATGAAGTTGAAATCTACATCGGCATCTTGATCGGCGCGGTCACGTTCGCAGGCTCGATCATTGCCTTCGGTAAGCTTTCCGGCAAGATTGGTGGTAAGCCGCTGTTATTGCCCGGACGGCATTTGCTGAATCTTGCTGGTTTGCTGGTGGTCATTTTCTTCGGCTGGAAATTTATCCAGGCACACTCCATTGCTGAAGGCATGACACCGTTGATCGTGATGACCGTGATCGCGTTACTGTTCGGGGTACACATGGTGATGGCGATTGGCGGTGCCGATATGCCGGTGGTGGTGTCGATGCTGAATAGCTATTCCGGCTGGGCGGCAGCGGCGACTGGCTTTATGCTGTCGAACGATTTATTGATCGTCACCGGTGCCTTGGTCGGCTCAAGCGGCGCGATTCTTTCCTACATCATGTGCCAGGCCATGAATCGAAATTTCATCAGCGTGATTGCGGGTGGATTTGGTGGCGGTGCGCCTGCGCCCAAAGCGGTTGCTGGCGGTACTGCGGCAGAGCCGGTGGGTGAAGTCACCCCGATCAGCTCGGTCGAAACGGCCGAGCTGTTAAAAGAAGCCAAGAGCGTCATCATCGTCCCGGGCTACGGCATGGCGGTGGCGCAGGCGCAGCACACGGTGTTTGAAATTACATCCGTGCTCCGCGCGAAAGGCGTGAACGTCCGCTTTGGCATTCACCCGGTCGCGGGTCGCATGCCCGGCCACATGAACGTGCTATTGGCTGAGGCGCGCGTGCCATACGACATCGTGATGGAGATGGACGAGATCAACGAAGACTTCCCCGCGACCGACGTGGTGATGGTGATCGGTGCGAACGATATTGTGAATCCCGCCGCGCAAGAAGATCCGAGCAGTCCGATTGCCGGCATGCCGGTGTTAGAAGTTTGGAAAGCCAAAACCTCGATCGTGATGAAGCGCAGCATGGCTTCTGGCTATGCGGGCGTGGATAATCCGCTGTTCTACAAAGAGAATAATCGGATGTTGTTTGGAGATGCTAAAAAAATGCTGGATGAAGTGTTGACGGCGTTGAAAAGCTGATTATTTTTTTCGTAGCGATAATGTTCCAAATCACAGTTTCAAGAAAAGGCCTCTGCACAGTGCGGGGCATTTTTGTTTCCGCTTCGCCAGGGTAAGTCGGCGTTGTCAGTGTGATGTCGCGAACAAAAATAACTCTTTTCGCCTGCGTCTTGGCCGTCGTCTATGGTTTTGTAAATTGGTGGGCTGATCGGCCGATTCATCAAGCTTCTGGCGTGCTCGCAAAAGCGGAGCCCATACAAACGTCCAGCGATCTTGCCAGCCCACTGGAGAAAAGTGGCTACGCCATCAAGCCGCTCGCGCGCTACGAAATCACCGCCCGCGTACTGTCCAAAGAATCTTATCGCTGGGACCGGGGCGCCACTCTCGTGCCGGTGGACCTGGCATTAGGCTGGGGGCCGATGTCAGATTCTGCCGTGCTCGATAAGTTGAAAATTTCGCAGGGAAATCGCTGGTATGAGTGGCGAGCCGATGTATTTCCGATCCCCGTAGCGGAAATAAACCGCCACGCCGCCAACATGCACCTGATTGCCGCTGACAACGGTATTGCCAAACAAATTCGCAATGTTCGTCCCGGTAAAATTATTACCCTGCGCGGCTATTTGGTTGAGGTCAGTGGCAAAGATGGGTTTACGTGGCGAAGCTCACTTTCCCGCGAAGACACCGGCGCCGGCGCGTGTGAATTGATGTGGGTGGAGTCGTTTTCGGTGGAATGATGTTTGCGGTGCGAGTTCAGTTTGAGACGCTAGTATTGGTGGACTTGGCAGCGCATAAATGCGCCAAGAAGCAGGTCCCGCCTAGGGTCTGATGACTTGCCTGCACTGTTTACCCGCGGCGGCGGTGCTGCGGGCGGGCGTTTTGTTGGGGTTGCCTTCTTATCGGTTCTTGCATCACTGCGGCGTAGGCCGGCCGTCAAAATCGCGGACTCAGCTATATGACAAGCTTCGCTGTGATACGGGCGATATCGGTTGTCGATAGCGCAATTGCAATGACCGCTGGGCTATCCTCAGCTAAAATTCGGTTACGTCACATTCACGTCATCCGAATTTGCGTCCGTATTTCCGTGGACGTTGGTGTCCCAGTTAGGATGCTAATCGTCGCACTCTGTCCCCACTTATCAGGAAAATTTCATGATCTCGAATCCCCGCGCGCGCGTCAGCGCTTTCGCTGTTTTAAATCTCTCGGTCAGTGTTGCAATCGCGGCATTTGCCGTTGGCGCGCTTACCCCGCAATCTGTTCATGCCGCCGCGCCTATGGTCAAAAAATCAGCGCCCGGCTATTACCGCATGATGCTCGGTGATTTTGAAATCACCGCACTATCGGATGGCACGGTGAATTTGCCGATGGATAAACTACTGACTAACACCACGCCCGCCGCGACGGCCAAAGCGTTCGGTAGCTATTACATTAAAACCCCGGTTGAGACCTCGGTAAACGCCTATCTCATCAATACCGGCACCAAGCTGGTGATGGTCGATACGGGTGCGGCGGGCTTGTTTGGGCCGACCCTCGGCAATTTGCTGGCGAATCTGAAAGCGTCCGGCTATCAGCCCGAGCAAATTGATGAAATTTACATCACGCATATGCATGGCGATCACATTGGCGGACTGATGGATGGTGACAAACTTGCATTCCCCAACGCCACGGTTCGTGCCGATAAACACGACGCCGACTTTTGGTTAAGTCAAGCCAACATGGACAAAGCTGCCGCCGGTGACAAGGGCGGTTTTCAGGGCGCGATGGCGTCGATTAATCCTTATGTGAAGGCGGGCAAATTTCTACCATTTGAAGGCGACACCGCGCTAGTGCCGGGCGTCAAAGCCGCCTCGTCGTATGGCCACACACCGGGACACACGACCTATGTGGTCGAAAGCAAAGGCGAAAAATTGGTATTGTGGGGCGATCTGATGCACGTCGCCTCGGTGCAGTTTGACAATCCTGCCGTCACGATTCAATTCGACAGCGATAGCAAAGCCGCTGCTGCCCAGCGCGCCAAAGCCTATGCGGCCGCAGCAAAAGAAGGCTACTTGGTTGCTGGGGCACATTTGTCATTCCCCGGCGTGGGTCATGTTCGCGCCGCCGCGACGGGCAAAGGTTACACCTGGGTGCCTTTGAATTACAGCGTGCTGCGCTGATTCAACGTATTTATCAGTAACGCGATCCTGCCCCTTTGCTGCCTTTGCCGCAATTAGCAAAGGGGTGTTTTTAGACAATCAATGCATCGCGCACAAATCACATGCACTATCTCGATTTGGGGCGAGTGCGGTTACGACGAAATTGACGTAAGCGCGAGCGGAATTTACGGAAATAGCGTTGTTATGCTGATGCTGAGGATGGACGTAGCGAATTTATTTCTGAAGAAGAATCACCACACAAATAAAATTCCGGCAATCACGGCAACGGCCATGCCGATTGAGAGGCTGACAGCGGCTCGTGATAATTGTGTGAGTGCGCCTGCCAAATATAACGAATATTTTTCCGCATCCGTGAGTTCATCGCGAATTTTGTTTGACGCGGCATTCACGAAACCTAAGCCAAAGCCGGCCCGTGCCAGCGTGCGCAATGAAAGCAGTGCTTCAGTGAGTGACAGCGCCAAAATCATGCTCGACATATTGATGGCCCAGTGGCCGTACTGCATCAATGGCGCGCCGGTGCCGGTAAATGCACGCCCTACGCTGACGACACCAATAATCGCGACCAACGACGTTGATGCAATCACGCCCGCACCCATCAGCGAATTACGAATGGTCTGGACCAACAAAATTTCGTAGCCATTTTGTTTTTTGATTGCTTGCAGCCACGTCAGAATATTTTTAGGTGTCATGAGTAATGCCGCTTATCGAAATTTTGTTGCCGCCCACATACCGATGAGCATCGCGGGAATGAAGAACAGCATATCGCGAATGCCGGTGCCGATGCTGGCGCCAATGTTAGCGAACGCGGGCCCGGGACAGTAGCCGGCAAGTCCCCAGCCGAAGCCAAATAATGCTGCGCCGATGACGAGGCGCCTGTCAATTGCGCTCGATGTGGGCCACGTAAATTTGTCTGCAAAGATTGGGCGCGCGCGCCGCATCAACCACGGAAAACCAATTGCTGTGACCAATACGCCGCCAGCCATGACAAATATCAGTCTTGCATCCCACATGCCGGTAGAAATCGCTGCGAGATCCAGAAAATTGAGCACGTTGGCGGGGTTGCTCATACCTGATACGACCAAGCCCGCACCGAACAGCACGCCAATCAAAAGTGCGATAAATGTTTTCAGGTATGTTTTCACGTTTAGCGGCTAGGTAAAAATATGACGCAACAAAAAAACGGTGACAAATGCAGCGCCCATAAAGGTGAGCGTCGCTACCAGCGAGCGCGCTGAACGTCGCCCCAATCCACACACGCCGTGACCGCTGGTGCATCCGTTCCCGAGTACGCTACCGAAACCCACCAGCAATCCGGCAGCAAGTAACTTGAGCGGCGAAATAGATTGATGGGTGGTGGCGGAGGCAAATGATTGCAGTGCAAACCCGGCCAGAACCAAACCCGCAACAAACGCAAACCGCCAGCTGCGATTATCCTTGCCGGCGCTACTCATGATGCCAGCTGCGATGCCGCTCACGCCGGCAATGCGGCCAATCAACCACATCATCAGAAAAGCCGACAAGCCAATTAAAACGCCACCCACCGCGGCGGCAATAAACGGATTGGCATCCGTAAAGTTCATGGTTCGCCTCTTGAAAAAAAATACTCCCACCAGTATATTGCAGTGAGGACATTCTTTTCAAGAGCTAATGAATGAGCAAGCTAAACGATGTGGATAAAAAGCGTGCGTTGATCTTGCGCTTAAAGCGGATCGAGGGGCAATTGCGCGGCATTCAGAATTTGATTGAAACAGAAGCAGATTGTGAAAAAATTGCGCAGCAGCTGGCGGCCAGCCGCAAAGCGCTGGATAAATCATTTTTTGCGATGGTGGGCTGTATTCTCGAGCAAGAAGATTTTGGTAAATTCAAGACATCTGCCAAGCGTGGCGAATACATAGCGCAAATGCTGTCACGATTTGCATAAGGACGGTTATGAAAAAATCAGAAGCAATCATTCAACTTTTTGATAAGCCTTCGAGTACCTTTACCTATATTTTGGTGGATGAATCCAGCCGTGAAGCGGCGATTGTCGATGCGGTCGACTCGCACATCGAACGTGATTTGGCGGAGATCGAAAGCCGGGATTTAAAACTCAAATGGGTTATAGAAACACACGCCCATGCCGATCACATTACCGCTGCAGGGGCCATCGCACAGCGCACCGGTGCCCGTACCGCGACCCCCGCTCTCTGTGGCGTGACGCCTGCGAGTCTGCAGCTCAACGATGGCGACAAGCTTGCCCTAGGGGCTGACTTCATCCGCGCCATTCATACGCCAGGACATACTGCCGGTAGCATGTGCTTTCAATGGCGCGATGCGATATTAACGGGTGATACGCTGTTGATTGGCGGTTGTGGCCGGACCGATTTTCAGTCGGGCAGCGCGGCGGCGATGTACAGCAGCATTATAAATAAACTCTTTACCCTGCCTGACGATACGCGGGTACTTCCCGCGCATGATTATCGTGGTCGCACGGAAAGCACGATCGGCGAAGAGAAGCTTTTAAATCCACGCATCGCGGGTAAAACGGAACAGCAGTTTATTGATGTCATGCACGCGCTCAATTTACCGCCACCGAAAATGATTGACACTGCGGTGCCTGCCAATCAGCGACTCGGCGCTTTATCTCCGACCACGACCACGGCGGCGATTAGTGGAGCAGACGGCTATGCCGGCGATATTCCACTTTTGCTCGCGCACCAGTGGTGGATGAATGGTGATGCGGTCATTGTTGATATACGCACTCAGGCCGAGCTGGATTGGGTAGGACGCGTACCTAATACCGAATGGATTCAGTGGAAAACTTATCCCGGCATGTCGATCAATCCTGATTTTGATCGCGAGCTGATTGCCAAAGTTTCAAATGACAAACCGGTGCTATTTTTGTGTCGTTCTGGTATTCGTTCCATCGATAGTTCGCGGCGCGCGCAGGCGTTGGGATATTCTGCATACAATATTCTGGAGGGTTTTGAGGGTGATGCTGACGCGCATATGCAGCGCGGAAAAGTAAATGGTTGGCGGCATTCGGGATATGAGTGGCTTCAGGGATAATATTTAAAGGGGGCCTATCGACGGGCCTCCACCCGCAATAGTGGCTCAAAATGCGCACCGGTACTCGTGTTTGAAAATAGTTTAAAGGGTCATACCGACATTACTTTTTTGCCAACTTGTTGTTTCAACTATTGCATCGGACCCGCTGACTTTGACTATGCCTGCGCTTGGCCAAACGCTCACATTCGAAAACATTCTTGATCGCGCGGATCGTCAATCACCGGACCATAAGATTTTTTATGGTGATCATGTGGATCAATACGGCGAATTGTGGCTGCCTAAAAAAGTGGCAACATCACCCACCCCCATCATCGTGTTGCTGCATGGCGGTTGCTGGCGCGCGGATCTGCCGGGGCCGGAGTTGGTGGCGTTTTTGGCGGATGGTTTACGTAATGAAGGCGTTGCGGTTTGGAGCATCACCTATCGTCGGGTAGGAACCAAAGCACAAAATTTTTCGCCCTATCCCGATACATTTCGTGACGTGATGGATGGGCTGGATAAGCTGCATGAGCTTGCCCCAAAATATGCGCTGGATTTAAATCGCGTCGTCACGACCGGCCATTCTGCGGGCGGCCATTTAGCTTTATGGTTGGCGGCACGGCCGAATTTGCCCGTTGACAGCATTCTCTACAAAAAGGATCCAGTGCGCATTCACGCGACCGTGGGCATTGCCGCGCTGCCTGATCTTGCGTACGCGCGCGTAGCTTCTGCGCACGCGTGTGGTGCCGATACCGTCGATAAACTGATCGATACAAAATCACGTGGTGATGCAGCCTATCGCGATACCTCGGTCACGCTATTGCTGCCGCTGAATATGCCGCAAACACTGATCAGCGGACTGCATGATGGCATCGTCACACCGACACATGCACTTCGCTATTTTGAACGCGCAAAAGAGAAAAATGAAACGGTGCAATTGGTGACTATTGACGACGCGGCACATTTTGAGCTCATTGCGCCATGGACTGAGCCGGGGCGCGAGGTGGTTCGGCAGATTATTGCTTCAGCAAAAATGGAAGAGAATTTCATCAACTGGAAACAACCTTAACCTCGATTTAGCAAGGCGCATTACACAAGCGTTAACATTCTTGGGCAAAATGAAAGCGTAGACTAAATTGAGTTAATCGTTTTTAACAATGAATAAAAATTCAATATAAGCGGCCGGGGAATTTGGCTTGCAAAAATTTGAAGAGGAGATTTTTATGGCGATAAAAAAAGCCGCTCGTTGTGCCGTGATTGTAGCTGCCGCAATGTTTGCATCAGCCGCGTTTGCGCAGAAAGAGATTCGCGGTACCGGTGCGACCTTTCCGTCGATCATTTATTCCACATGGGCCATTGGTTACGCCAAGGACAAAGGGGTCGCAGTCAAGTACGCTTCCACCGGTTCAGGGGAGGGTATCCGCGGCATTAGTGCGCGCGAAGTAGATTTTGGTGCCACAGATATATCGCTGTCTGAACTGGAATTGCAAAAGGCCGGCTTGATTCAGTTTCCAACGGTCGCTGGCGGGATCGTGCCGGTGGTCAATTTGCCCGGCACCAGCGCTAAATCGCTGAAACTTACCGGGGCATTGTTGGCTGATATTTTTAGCGGCAAGATCAAAGCGTGGAACGACGCGAAAATCGCCGCATTAAATGATGGTGTGAAGCTTCCCACGCTTAAAATTACGCGCGTGGTTCGCGAGGATTCATCGGGTACAACAGAGGCGTTCACGACCTATTTAGCTATATCGTCTGCCGATTGGGTCGGCAATGTTGGCCCCAAAGTCACGTGGGGTAACGACGCGGTCGCGGTAAAAGGTAACGATGCCATTGCTGAGTCAGTCAAGAGTACCAGCGGGGCGATCAGTTATGTGTCGTTTGATCGCGTGGCCAAATTCGGCCTCAACGCGATTGCGCTTCGCAATAAAGCCGGCAAATTTGTGTCGGCCTCTGAAAGCACGATCACTGCGGCAGTTCGCGGTTCCAGCTTGCGCACGGATTTACGTGCATCGTTGATTGACGTTAGCGCGGCCGATGCGTGGCCACTGGTTGGTGCGACCTACATTCTTATAGTTGCCAGCCCAAAGGCTGCGTCGGACGCTAGCCGCATTCTGAAGTTCTTTTACTGGGCGTTTCTGAAAGGCGATGATATTGTTCGCGGCACCGGCTTTGCGCCACTGCCACCGGAAGTGCAAGCGCGCGTCGTGCGATTGCTGG
>JAYVYF010000415.1:0-1804 GCA_043784585.1 Burkholderiales bacterium | reverse complement strand
ATGCTGCAACTCTACAATTCACGTTCTACGAAGGATTGATAAATAATGCTTTTCAGGCAATATGCACGCAACCTTCACCGACTCGCGCTAGCAATCGCGCTGCCCACATTGTGTGTGGCGAGCAATCTGGCGCATGCGTGGGGTAGCGAAGGCCATCGCGTCACGGCGTCGGTTGCCAATGAATTAGTCACCCCTAAAACGCGGCTGCGACTTAATCAAATCATTGACAACGGAGGCTCGTCCGAAGGCTTATCGGATATCGCGTTGTATATGGACATCAACCGAAAAGAGCTGAGTGCAAAAATACCCGGCTCTGAAAAATGGCACTACGACAATCGGCCAGTCTGTAAAACGCTTACTTACGACCAATATTGCCCGAAAGGCGATTGTGCCTCCGCAAAAATTCCCGAAGTTTTTCGCAAGCTGAAAGACAACGCGACCTCCAAAGAAGATCGCCTTCAGGCGCTGCGTTTTCTTGTTCATATGGTTGGCGATATTCATCAGCCGCTGCACGCCGCCGATGACGGCGACCTGGGCGGCAACCTGAAATTTGTATTGATCCCGGAAAGCGATCAAGGGCGCAGACTCCACGGCGTATGGGATACCGACATTGTCAAACGCTGGCTGCGGGGGACGTCTGAATTCGACTACGCAAAGGAGTTGGTCAAAAAATATCGCGAACAACTAGGCACATGGCAAAGCGGCGATGTCGGATCATGGATGAACGAATCGTATTCGCTCAGCAAACTCGCCACCTACGCCGGTCTGCCCAATTTTGAATGCGGCAAAGAGTGGGCGTCGACGATTGTCACGCCAGTGCCGTTGTCGGAGTCGTACATGGCAAGTGCGGCGGCCATCGTCCCGGCGCAACTCGCGAAAGCAGGCGCGAGGATCGCGTGGATGTTGAATATGGCACTGGACGGGGAGGGGCAAGGGGAACTGGCAGGCAACAGGCTGCCAGCGCGAGATAGCTGCGTTGCGGACACGCTCGATTAAAGGCGGTGAGCGGGTTGAGACTTCCCAGAATTTAACGTCAACTTAATTATTCTGCTAACGCACTCGATTCCGACCCTCATTCTTGGCCCGATAGAGCGCGGCATCGGCTTCGGCGATCAGGGCGGAAACCGAGGCTTTGTCTGAGGGTACGCAAACGGCCACGCCCAAGCTGATGGTAACGATTGGCGCTACGGGCGATGCCGGATGCGGGATCGCCCGTGCTTCGCAGGCCTGCCGCAGCATTTCGGCATAGGCCGTGACCGCCGCGTGGTCGAGGCCGGGAATCAGAATGATGAATTCCTCGCCACCATAGCGCGCCGCGAAGTCCCCTGCGCGGCTGGCAACGTGGCGGATTACCTCCGCCACCGCCACCAGGCACTTGTCGCCTTCCGGATGTCCGAGGTTGTCGTTGTAGGCCTTGAAGGCATCGATGTCGGCAATCACCACCGCAAGCGGTGTCTGCAGACGCGAGGCGCGTCGCCATTCTGTTTCGAGTGCTTCATCCAACCGGCGTCGGTTGGCGAGGCCGGTCAACGCATCAGCGAATGACAGACGCGACAGGTGCTCGTTCGCGAGTTTCAGTTGTTCGGTTTTTTCGGCCACCAAGCGCTCCATCTCGACATGCCGATTGCGGAGCCGATGGGTGCGAAGTCGAAACCATCCCACCAGCACGCCGAGCGACGCCAAAACGGCCAGTGCAATGAACCATGGCGTCTGATAGTAGTGCGGTTTCACGGTGATCGGCAGCGCCTCGGCAGCTTCCTCCCAGCGATTGCCGTCGAGCGATGCCGCCACCCGAAATCGATAG
>JAYVYF010000414.1:0-5116 GCA_043784585.1 Burkholderiales bacterium | reverse complement strand
GCGCTCAGTAGAATTATGGCTGGGGATGGCCGCCGATATTGCAGGTTGAAGGCAGGGCGCATTGAGCGGCGCGATTTGCGCCCTTGCCATTCACATGTTTGGCTGGTGTCGTCCGGGATCACGAAAGGCATCTCCCTTGCCAAAACCCGCTTGAACTGACGGCGTATTTATCGGCTTTACACGTTGCCAATCCCAATCAAAAAACTAAAACAACCCGACAATCTTGCCCTCATCATCCACATCAATCGAGTTCGCACTTGGCACTTTGGGCAACCCCGGCATGGTCATCACGTCACCGCAGACCATGACAATAAATTCGGCGCCCGCGGCCAATCTCACTTCGCGGATAGTAAGTACATGGCCGGACGGCGCGCCCCGCAATTGCGGGTCGGTCGAAAATGAGTATTGGGTTTTTGCCACACAAACGGGGTAGTGACCGTAGCCATCCTCCTGCAGCTTTTTGATTTGCCCTCGAATTTTGGAATCTGCCGCAATATCGGCAGCGCCATAAATTTTAGTGGCAATGGTTTTCATTTTTTCCCATAACGGCATCGAATCTTCGTAGACAAATTTGAAATGGTTCGGCTGCTCGCACAAATCCACCACCACTCTGGCGACTTCAGCCGCACCCGTGCCGCCTTCGGCCCAGTGTTTGGCGATCACGACTTTACAGCCGAGTTTTGACAGTCGCTCGGTGAGAAAATTAACTTCAGCTTCGGTGTCATGCGTGCGGTGATTCACGCTCACCACACACGGTAGGCCATAGTTTTGCATGACGTTATGGACGTGACGTTCGAGATTGACAATGCCCTTTTCGAGCGCGGCCACGTTCTCATTGGATACTTCTTTCACCTCCATGCCCCCATGAAATTTCAGGGCGCGGATGGTGGCCACCAGCACCACCGCATCGGGACGCAAGCCTGACTTTCGGCACTTGATATCAATAAATTTTTCAGCACCCAAATCTGCACCGAAGCCGGCTTCGGTCACCACATAATCGCCCAGCTTCAGCGCGGTCTGCGTAGCGGTAACGGAATTGCAGCCGTGGGCAATATTGGCGAACGGGCCGCCGTGAATAAAGGCGGGATTATTTTCCAGCGTCTGCACCAGATTCGGCATCATGGCGTCTTTTAATAGCGCAGTCATGGCACCGTGAGCCTGCAAATCTTTGGCCAGAATCGGTTTCAGATCGCGGGTGTAACCCACCACAATTTTGCTGATGCGCTCTTTCAAATCCTTGATGGATGTGGCGAGACAAAAAATCGCCATGATTTCGGAAGCCACCACGATATCAAAACCATCCTCACGCGGAAAACCGTTTCCTGGTCCGCCGAGAGCAACCGTAATTTGGCGCAGCGCGCGATCATTCATGTCGACCACACGTTTCCAGGCAATGCGGCGCACGTCGAAACCCAATTCATTGCCATGATGAATGTGGTTGTCAATCAGCGCCGACAACAAGTTATGGGCGAGCGCAATGGCTGAAAAATCGCCGGTAAAATGCAGATTGATTTCTTCCATCGGCACCACCTGCGCGTAACCACCGCCCGCAGCGCCCCCTTTCATGCCGAACACAGGCCCGAGTGAAGGTTCGCGCAGGCAAATAATCGTTTTTTTACCGATGTGATTTAAGGCGTCACCCAGACCGACAGTGGTGGTGGTTTTGCCTTCACCTGCGGGCGTGGGCGAGATCGCCGTAACTAAAATGAGTTTGCCATTTTTTTTATTTTTCAGACTATCAATGTAGCCCAACGATACCTTCGCCTTATAGCGACCATAGGGCTCCAGCGCCTCCTCCGGAATGCCCAATTTGGCGGCAACATCCGCAATTTTGACCATTTTTGCCTGTTGGGCAATTTCAATATCACTCAGCACAATATTTCTCCTCGTTATTTTTCGGTTGCCGTCGCTCCTGCTCAGGCCCTGTCGGGCAAACCGGTGGCAATTCGTGCCAAACGAACCCGTTCTGTGCCAACGCACCATGCGGCACACAGCACCATGCGGCACTATTTAAACTTGCTACGGCAAAGTATGAATCTGCGCTCGTCGTTACCACCATGATGAGCATCAACTAGAATGGCTTGCGCCCAACATTTTGATTGACGCTCATCATCAATTGAATTAACCCAGTATTTTTTGGCCTTGATAAACCGGCTGTGCCCACGCAGATGACTGTACGTCATAACAATTTAAAACGTCACGGAGGCACAATATGCACCCGCATGAAAAACTGATTCGAGAATTTTATACGACATTTGCGAAGAAAGACGCTGCCGCAATGGCGAGCTGTTACCACCCTGACATTGCGTTCAGTGATCCCGCGTTTCCCATGCTGCGCGGTGCCGAGGCGACCGCGATGTGGGCGATGCTTACCTCGCACGCGACGGGAGATGTCGAGATTATTTTAGTTGACGCATCTGCCAATGCCGAAGGCGGTCGCGCACATTGGGACGCAAAATATACTTTTTCGCAAACCGGTAATTTAGTACACAACAAAATTAGCGCGGTGTTCGCATTTCGGGATGGCAAAATCATTCGTCATGTAGATCGTTTTTCATTTTGGCGCTGGTCGTCGCAGGCACTGGGGCTGCCCGGCAAATTATTCGGCTGGTCATGGCCGCTTAAAGCGGTTGTAAGACGCAAAGCCAAGGCCTCACTTGACAGCTTTATGGACAAGGGGCGTTATCCAACACCATGAATGGTCGGAATTAACTTTCCAGATAGCTGCTTTGGGCGTGTTGCTTAAAAATTCAGCGCCGCAAATTTATGGCCCAGCGTCATCGGTCACAATCATGGGATGACGCGACAGATGCTGGTGCCACATCAACCGCAGCTCGCGTTGTGCTTCCTGATTGGCGCGCTTAAACGTGGCGCGCAATTCCGCGGCAATTGAAGCCTGTGCGTCTGCACTCTCCATACGATTCAGCCCACAGTAACAGACCGTCAGATGTTCGTGCGCGGCCTGCTGTAGCGAACGCAGATCAGCGCGGCGGGCGCGATCCGCCGCGGCCTTGAGATGGGTTTCCGCCACCAGAAATTCACTTTCGCCAAGCGCAATTTTGCCCAGCCACAGCTCAGCGTCAACAATCAAGCGGGCATGCTTCAACTCGTGCCCCATTTCCAAAGATTGCGCAACGAGCAAACGCGCCGTCACAAAATCGTTCAGGAAAAAGTAGTACTGACCGATGGAGGCAGTTTTATCCGACACCTCAAATTTATTGTTATCTTGCAGTGCGGCCTGCAACCCCTCGCGGGTGTGCTCGATGGCCGACGCCCACAAGGCGTGAGCCAGCGCTGTGTCACCCGCATTGGCGGCCACCTCCGCGCGGCGATGAAACAGGACGCCAATGTTGGCGGTAACCTTGGGCACATGCAACAATTCATTAATATCGAGCAGACACTGACGTGATGCGATGAATTCGCGCTCGGCCTCATCAAAGCGCTGGCAATCCGTAAAGGTCAGCCCAAGGACATTGTGGGTCCGTGCTTCGAGCGATTTATCGTGAATGCGCGCGGCAATTTTGAGGCAGTCAAGCAGTGCCGCCTCGGCCAGATCGTGCGCCTTCAAGTCACGGCAAGAAGCGGCAAGGGTCACGAGCTGATGACCCATGCGTCCATATTCGTTGAGTGTTGCGAACGCCTGATAAGCATCAAAGCCGCTTGCGATCGACATCATGTGATCCACCCGAACGTGGTGACACATGGCGGCGGCGGAAAGTGCTTCCGCGCGCTCAAAAACCAGGTTGTGCAAATGCGCCAGCAACAACGCTTCTTTAACTGCTGCCAGCCCATCACGCGGTAGGCCGGCAAACGAATACTCCATTGCCAATCGCGCCAATGTGCCTGCGCGCTGTTTGGGCTGCTCACGGGAAGTTTGCGTGGCGAGCATATTAGTGAGGTTGGCGATGCGCGCGTGCTGACTCAATGGGGCCTCTTGAGCATCACGCCAAGCTTGGGACAGCACTTTGCCGCCGGCGCCGATTCGATACTCGCGCCGCGGGTATATGTTGTAAGTCGGCAAGCGGACCTGCTGGCAAGTAAGCGATAGAAGCGGGAATGAATGTTGGCCAAAAGCATGATGAAAATGTGTTGTCGAAATATTAGTTAATTGATGGTATCGCCGCGCTAAGCGGGTTACAGTGCGCCAGTTCACAGGGAAAAACCGCTTATCGGACGTTATATACCGTTCAAATGGGCATGTGACAAATGTTTACAACGCAGCGCTGTGCACGATCGTGCGGCTGGCTCGTTAGCGAAAACCCAGAGCTGAAGACGCGAGCGTAAAAATATACGGCTAGGCTTTTGAAACCGTCGCTCGGGTTTTACTCTTACGCAGCATGATGATGTTGCCGATGATCGACAAAATAACCCCAGCGGTGGTGAGAAAGCTCCACGCAAATTTTTCGAAGAAATATGAGACAGTCAGCGCCACGATCGGCACCATAACGCCGACGTAGGCGGTGCGTGCGGCACCGATCCGCCCCATCAGGGTGAGATAGCAGCCAAACGTCACAATTGAGCCCAGCAGCGCTAAATAAACAAGCGACCCAATATAGGCGGGCGTGGCATCGAAACTAATCGAACGCCCCATTGCCAGGCCGAATAACAAAGCCAGCGCGCCGCCGTAAAACATGCCCCACGCCATGCTTGTCCAGGTGGCATAGCCAAGTTTTTGGGTGCGGGTCGCCATCATGCTGCCCGCGCACGATGCCAGCACCGACAGAGCCGCCAATAGCGCGCCCAGCTCGGCATTGCGGCTCACCGAAAGTTTGCCGAATTCTGGCCAAAACACGCAAACGATTCCCGCGATGCCAAACGCAGCAGCAACCGTGATGCGGAGCGTCATTTTTGTGCCAAAAAATAGTCGCGCCGCCATCATATTCATCATGGGCATGCCCGAATAGGCGACCGCGACCATGCCCGATACGATAAATGTCTCAGCGTAATAAATCAAAATATAGCTGACGCAAAACATGGCGGTGCCAAATAGCGCGAGATCAAGATGTTCGCGCGGGCCGAATTTCAGCGACAGTTTGCGCCAGCGACAAAAAGCGAACATTATTGCTGCCGCCAACAGAAAACGATAAGCCACTGACATCTCGGGCGCAACGCTGCC
>JAYVYF010000413.1:0-1552 GCA_043784585.1 Burkholderiales bacterium | reverse complement strand
AACCTGAGTTAATCGCATTAGACGAACTTGCACTAGCCCTTATTGGCGGTGGCGAAATGGCTGTTTCGCTTTAACACGTTCATAACATTATCGACAACTGCAGGAGAACATCATGGGAAAAGAATTCAACACAGCAGAAGCATTCGGAATCATTCAGATCAACGAACCTGAATTAATCGCATTAGACGAACTTGCACTAGCCCTTATTGGCGGTGGCGAAATGGCTGTTTCGCTTTAATTATTTAGATTATTTAAGCAGTATTTGTCTCACATTTTGCACCGATTCTGTCCGATGGCTCACCAGCACAATGGTGGAAACGGTTGAAGCCAAGTTGCTGCGAATCAGACTTTCTTGGCCGGTATCGATCTGATCGAGAGTTTCGTCAAGAAACAGTACTTGGGGGTGGCGGTAGAGGGCGCGGGCCAATAGTACGCGCTGCTTCTGCCCCCCCGATAATGTAGAGCCCAGCGCGCCGACCAGGGTGGAATAGCCCATCGGGAAGATGCTAATTTCTGCGTCAATTTGCGCGAGTCGGGCGCATTGTTTGATTTCATTCATATCGAATTCGCCGCCAAAGGCGATCGCGTCGGCGATTGAGCCTAAAAACAACGTGTCTTCTTGCGTAACAGCGCCCAGCTGTCCGCGATACATGGCCAAATCCCAATCGCGTAAATCGCGTCCGTTCACCAGTACTTGACCCTCGGTGGGATGCAGCAGGCCCAGCAATACTTTCAACAGCGTGGTTTTGCCGGATCCGGATGGGCCGACCAGCGCAACGGTTTCGCCCGGCTTAATATCAAAATTGAGGTGGCGAAACGCATAGCCTTCGGGGCCATAGGCGAATCCTAAATTACGTGCCTCTATAACCAACGGCTGGGCGCTTGAACTGATTAACGCAGACCCGGTGCTGAACGAACCATAGGATTTTTCCTCTTGCGCCAGCGCGATGTCGGCGATGCGCTCGGCGTGTAAATCAAGCATGCGAAATTCATTCCATTTCTCGACCAGATTATTCACTCGGGTGAGAAACACCAGCTTGAACCCCAGGAACGCATAGAGCATGCCGACGGAGAAAATCCCGTCCAGCACCAGCAGCGCGCCCAGCCAAATGATGATGACGCTTTCCAAGCCAAAAATCAGCCCTGCTGCGCCTCGCTGAAAAATGCCCACGTTTTGAACTTTAACGCCTGCGTTTATCTGCTCGACCACCAGATTTTGATAAGCCATCCGCCGATCATTTTCGCGCAAGTTAAGTTTGATCGCCATCATGCCGCGCAAGGTCTCGATAAAGTGCGTGCTGGCTTTGGCTTCATGGGCCAATTGCTCATCAGTCGCAAACCGCTGCGGATAATAGAAATACCAGCGCAGCATCGCGTAAATCGCCGCCGCGCCGAGCACGATCACCGTCAGCTTAACGCTGTAAAAAGCCATCACGCTGATCGTCGCAATCACCATCAGGCCATCAATAAAGGTTTCCACAAAGGTGGTGGACAGCGTCTTTTGGATCGCATCCACGGAGCGAAATTTAGACACGATATCGCCGATATGCCG
>JAYVYF010000412.1:0-3433 GCA_043784585.1 Burkholderiales bacterium | reverse complement strand
CGTCTCCTGACTGCACAGAGCCTCGCGCATCTGAATCGTCAACCGTTCTTGCGCCAGCCAGTGACTCGGTGTGGGCCAACACCGGTTGCCTCGACATTGCCGCTACCCGTATTATCGTTGTCGGTAAAGGTCGTGCCGTCTGCGACCATTGCATGGCCTTGCCCTGGCCCCTGCCCCTGCCTGTTCCCCGGTCTCTCTCCACGTGGCCCTTTATTACGCCCACTAGTTCCTCGACCGCGAGTGTTTGCGCTACGTGGTCCCGCCAATCCTGTGCTGTCGACGCCGCCCGGTTCGGCGCCTTCTGGCCCGGTTCGTTGATTTTGTTGCCGCGTCCGGTTTTGAACGCGCGTCGCGTCGCCACCTCGACTGCCGCGACCGTGGTGATTCTCGGGGCTTTCACCTGGCATGCGCGGTCCGGCATTTTTACCACGTGATACCAGCGGCGCTACCGGGCCTTCGACTTTCATGCCGGCTGAAGCCAGTACGCTTCTGACCTGGCTTTCATCTAGCTCGACCATTTTGCCGCGTAACAAGCGCGGCGGTAGCTCGACCTTGCCAAAGCGGGTGCGAATCAAGCGCGACACGGTCAGGCCAAGGGACTCAAACATCTTGCGGACTTCGCGATTACGTCCTTCTCGAATCACCACGTGATACCACTGATTCGCGCCCTCACCGCCACGCTTTTCAATAACATCAAATTTGGCAAGCGGATTTCGCGGGAACGGCACGGTGGCTGGGGTGGCAACTGCGCCTAAAAAGCGCGCGTCAATCGGCTGATGGTCCGAAGGCTGATCATCCGCAGGTTGATCGTCAGATTGATGTAAAACTGACGGCGACTCCGCTAACGCCTGATTGCCGGACAGCTCGCCGGCCAAAGGCTGTTCGTCGTCGTCTGGCATTGCTGGCGGTATTAGATCGTCATCGGGCTCGACATCATATATTTCGTCTTCAAATTCATCTTCACTATCATCACCAGCGTCGATGCGATTGAAGCGGTCATCATCTTCATCACGCGCAGCTTTCGGCGTGTTTTCCTCAATTTTTACGCCCGCCAGCAAAAGCTTCGTTTGGTCCTCCGTCAACTCGCCTAAGATACGCACCGCGTATTCGCGCTCAACCTCATAGCGCGGGTGCATAAAACGATTTGCCAGCTCGCCGCTGGTAGTGAAGATGAGTAATCCAGAGGTGTTGATATCAAGTCGGCCGACCGCGACCCATTTGCCAGTCTCGACCCGTGGCAGATTGTCAAACACGGTTATGCGGTTGCCGGGATCATTGGTGGTAACGATTTCGCCTTCAGGCTTGTGATACAGCAGTACGCGGGGCGTGTCCTCGGTAAATTTTAGTTTTACATGGCGCTGATCGACCAGCACGTTATCACCCGGCGCGACCTGCGTGCCGGTGGTGGCCACAATGCCGTTGACCATTACCCGGCCTGATGAAATCATAATTTCCATATCGCGGCGCGAACCGTGACCGGATTGCGCCAGCACTTTGTGCAGGCGCTCGCGCTTGACGTTGGCGCTCGCCGCCAACGCTTCTGCAAACTGGCCCGATTTGGCCTCATCGCCCAAGCGACGCAAATCAGAGCCTTGGGTGGGTGAGATTTCGTGAGTGAGTGCACTGCCGGTACGAAACGGTGATTTCTTGCCGGTACTGCCGCGACGTTGTTTGGTGCGGGCTGCACCGCGCAACGCGGAATCCTGACCAAGATCAGAAATGAATGGGCTCGTACCCTGACCATCCAACCCCAAGCCGCCGGCCCGTGGTCCACGTTGCCCTTGGCCCGAGGTGCGCCCTTTTGTTCGGCCCGGATCGCGGCTCTGTCCTTGACCTGATGCCTGACCTGACCCTTGACCTGGCACTTGCCCCGGTGAGCGTCCCTGCCCGCCAGTCCTCGGCTGCGCTTGGCGTCGGCCCTGGCTAACGCCTTGACCTTGCGCTTTAGCGGCTTGTCCCTTATCGCCTCCTCTATCGCCTTGCCCCAGGGGACGCCTACGACCACCAGTGGCTCCATCCGTGCGTGCGCCTTGCCCTGCCATAGCGCCGTTGACACCACGGGTTCGGCTACTGACACCCGCGCCGCCGGCGGCGCGACCACGACCCGTTCCAGCGCCAGCACCCGCGCCGCTGCGTGTGCGACGTTTTGCGGTGGTGTTGCCAATGTTGTCACCTGATAACACGCTGTCTGCATTCGCCTTACCCCGGCGTCCCGCGCCGCCCTTGCCACGGCCTTTGCCATGTCCCCCGTTGAGCGCGTCTGCGGACTCTTTTTCTTCGCCAATAAAGCGACCATCCACATAGCCGCGCGCCGGGGCGCGAATGACTGCTCGCTTAATCATAATGATTCTCCGGACGTTGACGAATATTTTTCATGCGGGTTACTTGCATTTGCGTTACTTGATTTTTCATTTGCTTCTATATTTTCATTGTTCAGTTGAGGCGCATCGTGAGTCGAGCGCTCTATGGTTCGCTCATCGACGGGTTGCGCAGCCTGCGCAGCACCGTCCACAATCTCGATGATCTTATTTGTGTCGTGATCATTTTTAGGATTAATTTCATCGTCGGTAACGGCTTTACGCTCAATGCCTTGTTCTCTATTTTCGCTTGTGCTGTCCTCATTTACGGCAACACCTGCCGCAATACCTGGCAGCGCAAAAATTTCTGAACCTGCATTCAAAACTGCACCCGCGTGCGACATGTCCAGCGTCGCCTGCAACTCGTGCAACGCTGGCAGCTCGTCGAGAGAGATCAAATTCAGATCATCCAGAAAATGTTTGGTGGTCGCGAACAGGGCAGGGCGTCCGGGCGCATCCTTATGGCCGATTTCATCAATCCAGCCGCGGTCTTCCAGCGTCTTTAAAATATGGGGAGATACCGCCACCCCGCGAATATCCTCGATATCGCTACGCGTAACTGGCTGACGATAGGCAATGATTGCCATCGTTTCCAACACTGCGCGCGAATATTTGGGCGGCTTGTCATTGGCCAGGCGATCAATATACTTTTGATAATCGGGCTTCACACGGAAACGGTAGCCGCTCGCGACCACAACCAATTCAACGCTGCGATCAGCCCATTCAGCGCGAAGTTCATCCAGCAAATTACGCAAAATATCGGCGCTGAGTTCGCCGTCAAATATTTTTTTTAGCTCCTGCAAGGGCATTGGTTCGGAAGCCGCGAGTAATGCCGCCTCCAGAGCGCGCTTGGCTTCGTTGAGTTCGATGGCTGGCTGCATCGATACGGGTTTCATTTCAGCCAGGGTGCCACCGGATTCGTCTATAGGTTCGTTGGCCGATTCAGTTGTCATGGCGTCGGTTGCGAGCAGTTCAGTCGACATCAAACCAGACGGAGTTGCTGGCGCTGCTTCATCCTGCTCCGGATGTGCGGTTTCATTTAAGTTTGTGTGTTCATTCGACATCTTGTTTATCAC
>JAYVYF010000411.1:0-9051 GCA_043784585.1 Burkholderiales bacterium | reverse complement strand
CATCTCTTGTTATCTGCAATTTTTCGAATTGTACGTTTGAGGCGTGCACACAGGGTTCTGCCTAATTATGCCCAACACCAGAATTCCACCAATCGCAACGGCGACGATCAGCGCGCCGATTGTTATCGCCAACAACTTGCCTGACGCCAGCACGCGTTCTTCCAATTGATCTGGCCCGTGCTTGGAAATTTCCGTGCGCACACGAGCCCACTGAACGATAAAAATGACCAGGGTCGGCCAGATAACCAAGCTCGTCATTAAAGTTATGTGTCGATTCAGCCCCATCAGCGCAACGGCCAAAAACGCGGCAATGATGATTGAGAAAAATGCAATTCCGAGAAGTAATCGGCGGCGTCGGCGCTCTAGGGATATAGGAAGAAAAGGGTTCCATCTGGCATACCTATTCATCGTCCCGACCTCGCATACATGACTTAAATGTCCTGAGCCGACAGCTCAATTTCCTGCACCGCTTTAGGACCAATCGGTTAATGTAATGCCACTATCGTTTTGCGTCTTACTACGGTCGTTATCTCCGCTGGCGACGCAAATTGATCCACTGACTTCTCCCGCGACAGATAAACCTCGTTGGACTAAACCGCCTGTGCGACGCTCATGATAGGGGATTGGTTTTTACCGCTATCTCAATGAGGTTGAGTATGACACGACACGCTGCCGCTGGGATGACATGATGAGCATAGCGATGTTCCCATATCTGCAACAGAATCAAGTTTTACGTCACGCTATATAACACCCACCGAATTGGGCGGTGATCGGGAACAGCCTCTTTTGGCCGGGAGTCGTCTCACAATTGTAAGCTCGCATTCGACCCATTGCCGCCGGTCAGATTTCTGCGAAGCGGATCTTAACGTAGAGCTAGGCGGCGCTGCACGCGTTTATCGCGCAGCGTCTAGCGACCGAATGGAGCGAGGTTGAGCGCCATGTTAGTTGCTTGCTAGTTGTTCGCTTCGACATAAGAACCAAAACGATCAAGAATTGATTGCCAACCCTTCCGTTGCATTTCAGCAGAATTGGAATCCTCAGCATCGAATGCCTCAACCACCCTGATGACTTCATCTGCTGACTCAAAAGCCACCGACACGGTTCGTCCATCACCCAGAACATACTCAATTAGTTTTCCGTGCTTGACGTTTGTATAAGTACCTTCAAAATCGAAACCGAAGCTGCCGTCTTTGGCTTCCATGCGATGAGAGAACTTGCCGCCAGCGCGAAGATCATTCGTGCTTCTAGGATTGTGCCAATCATCGCTAGCGGCATTCCAATGGTTTATGTCTTCTGGTGTGGTCCAGGCTGCCCAGACCTTTTCGATGCTTGATTTAACAGTTGTTTGAATGACGATCTTCAGCATGGTTATTTCCGTGAAAGAAGCAACTAACGTTTGAAGTGAATTTATGGTGTCGGCGACATGTTGTTTCTCTCATGGGGAAAAATCGTCGCTGACCCTAATTGTGATTACTCGCTAAATGCCCGCGGCAACGCTTATGGCGTGCGCCAACGCGTGAGCGATGATCGCCGCTTCGAGGCCCTTACGCCAAAACAGCGCGCCGAATAGCATGCCGGGAACCGCGTTGCCGAAAATGATGTAGGCGACCACTGGTGCGGTGAGCGGCACGCCCATAGCCACGACGGCAGGAAGATGTCCCGCACCGAATAACAGGCCGGCGCACACGATTGCCGCGACAACGTACTTATCTCGCGGTAGACCATCGCGTCGTTGAATGATTCTCCAAGGTAACCAAACCAATCCGCTCATCAAGCCCCACCGCATGATCACTTCTTCGGTCACGCCACCGTAAAGCAGTTTCGCCGCCAAAGGAATGTCGAACGCCTGGCCGATTTTTGCAATGTCTGCGGGCGCGATTTTCGTCAAAACGATCAGTAACACTCCGACTATGCAACCGACAATAACAGCGGCCAAGAGCTGCGGCTTTAGCGCCGCCCAAACATCGCCGCCCGAAAGTGCGGCCTCAATCGCTGGCGCGCTCAAACCAAGCTTCTTCGAAAGCGCGATTCCCGCCCAAACCGCCAACGCCACCATGAGGGCGCTTTGCACGGTGCTCGCGACAATGGCAATCCAGAGGGGCACGCGGGCTCCGGCGCGAGCATGAAGCTGCGGAATCACCGTGAACGTGACGATCAGGACGCCAATCATCGCTGCGAACCACAGCGTGGCTCCCAGTCGTAACCTCGGGTTGTTCACTAAGAAATCACTTCGAATTTATTCATTGCGGTGCCCGGCGTTTGCAGAGGAGTTATTGATGGCGAAATATTGAAGCAGGATAGCGGATAGTCCGCCGGTCGCGCAGCTGTCGAGTACAGGAATTTCAAACGCCCTTTTTAAAGAATCCTAAATGTATCGGATGGCGATCAAGCGGTCAGAATTAAAGGGGTCAAATTATTTTTCAGTCGATTCGCTGAATCAATATATGAAATCACGAGGCTCTCGGGAAGGACCGCTTGTGGCCGACAGCAGCCATTCATGAAGTTTCAAGTTTTGACCAAACCTTACAGCTATTAACGGATGAAGTCTGACCTACCACAGTTTAGGATTAACGCTTTAGTTCTGAATGGTAGTAAGTGAGGGGTTTTCGCACTCTTGGATGACGGCTATATCGACGCCCAAAGCTGCAATCTGTTGCCATTTCTTCCGAAATGCGCCGTTGCAATTCCAGGTGACGATTCGCATCTAAGCTATATCGCTTTTGCTTGGGGTTGACTCACCGGCCGGATACTTTTGTCCGTTCGACACCAGTTTGGTAGCCACGGCTTCATTGAGGTCAACATCTAGCACCGACGACAGGCGGACTAGGTAGAGAAGCACGTCTGCCAGTTCGTCTCGGACAGCACGAGCGGTTTTCGGGTCCCGTGCCACCGTTTTAGACTGCTCCTCAGTGAGCCATTGAAATAGCTCAACCAACTCGCCGACCTCGCCGGTTAAAGCCATCGCAAGGTTCTTGGGCGAATGGTACTGCTGCCAGTCGCGCTCGTCCGCAAATTTCTGAAGGGCTACCTCAAGAGCGGCGACATCAATCAGCTTGGTCGACATTTTGGAACCTGCTTTTGAAGTACCGCTTTGTCCCTTCGTCCATGAAATACACGCGACAGCCCTTCATGCCTCGAGTAAATAATACTCGGAAGGTATTCTTGACCAGGTCAACGAACTTGTCGCCACTGCGCTTTACGACCGCGTCATGCGAGTTAGTCTTATCGCCGACCCAAGTCTGCTGGTCCCAGTCATACCGGAGGTCGAGGCCGAAGATGACACCAGCGTAGTCGAACTCGAATCCCTGGGCCGTGTATATGCAACCCACCTGATCGATGCCGCCGGCCTGCGAGGCCCAAAAGTTAGAACGAGGAATGCCTGCAGCCAGCCGGCCCTTTTCACCCTTTGCATTCCATGGCCGCTCCCACGCGCCCACCTTAACGTCCGACACAAGGGTGCCGTTCGGAAGCGGATCCGACCAAGGCCAGCAGAATCCGGCCGTTAGTCGTGCCGTGTAGCCCTCTTCAGCCTTCGCCCGAATTTCGGCATCGAGTGCCTCAACTGAGTCGACGATTTGAAAATCATAGGGGTCCTTGCGATCCCATAGAACGTTGGCCGTCTTGCGGACGGCCAACGTGTTGTCAACCCAGTTGATGAACCCGTCGGAGCCCGCGCATCGGAACTGCGCGTCCAAGTCATATTCCAGGAGTTCCGCATCGAACTTCTTCGCGGCAGCACGGATGAGGTCGCTACTACCAACTTCTTTCGGGCGCACCACTTGGCGGTCGTCGATAAAGAAGACGCTCACCTTGGCGATATTCATGACTTCCTCAATCTGAGACACGCCAGACCATTCCGTGGCGTTCATCCATTGGTTTTTACTGTTTTCGCGGATGCGGTGAGCCTCATCGAGGATGAGCGCGTCGAATCGGTTCGGTGGAAGTTGGCCCTTGCTGTTCATGTTGAAGTAACTGAATTGCGCAGCCGCACGGGAGCCGACTAACTTACGCATGTTCTCAGTGAACGCAGCCGAGCCAGTTAAATGCATCACGCTTTTGCCGCTCTTGGAGAGCCGGCCAAGCAGGTGGAGCGCTACGACGGATTTGCCGGTGCCAGGGCCGCCGTGAACCAGCACTACAGTTTTTTTGATTTTGCGTTTTTCTGATGCTGCCTCTACCTCGGCCAGTACCTTGTTGAACACAACGTCCTGAGAATCGAGAAGTACGTAAGTATTCTGGTCCTCGACCACTTTGCTCGTGTGCTCGAGCAGTTTCTTGCTAGGTGCGAAACGGCTCTGAACCACAGCATCAAGCACTGGTGTGCCGTTACCTTCGCCCACATGCTCGTTCAGGAACTCAATGAGCTTATCCTGCTGGTCACCGGCAAACGTTGGGGAACTAGCCAAAAGAACTGAATGCCGCGCAGCGAAAATCTCGTCGGCAGGGTCGTAGTTCATGTTGTGCAGGTAAGCGCAGGAGCTTAGCTTCACCGACTCACTAGTGAAGACGGGGAGCATGTCTTTCAAATACTGCTCATACTGATTAACCTGACGAGAAGGGTGATGCACATCCCTGAGCCGTCCGCCAACCCAGCTAACTACGCAACCATCCGCATTACTTGGGGCGACTTTGCTCCATTGCTTCAATTCGACGATGACCGAGTTTGCCAGTCCGCCTGGACTATGCCCAGTGACCATGCAGTCGAGACGGGAACTGGTCAGTGGGAGCTGGAACTCTAAAAGGATGCCGTGGTCAAGCAACTCTCCAGCCATAAGGGCCACACTCATCTGCAGTAATGAATTTTGCCAGGATTGAACCTCTTGCCATGACGGATTGTAGTGGTATGCGTCTGCAAATGCCCGTTCAAGTTTTCCCCCGATGGCGTTTCGAGTGGCGTCGGTGATGAAGTCCTTGGATGTTCCGGCGTAGAGTTGCATGTGTTCCCTCTGGTTGACGTTGTTCTTATTTTTACGCATCGCCAGCGCTGTCTCGTACTCTGCGCTGAGGTCTACGCCTGCGTTTACGTTTGGGTCGAGAGCTTTCAAGCCGACATACATAATTTACACGAGATGTATGCCGGAGAACTTACCGGGCATTACGCAGACAGTTATCAGCGTGTAGGAAACCCTACTGTGACGCAAATCAACGAAGTGTGTTTAGTTATGCAATCCAATGAATTCAAGGTCTGCTTTTGCAACTTTGTCAAAACCCTGAAAGAATCCGCCGCATACAGTCTGCCCCTGGGCGCGCGCATAAAATTAGGCTTTCGAATTAAGTGTACCCGTCTTACACCGCTAGTAAATAAAGAAAATCTGTGCAGCGCTCAACTAACCAGCATGGTTGCTTCGCCGGGTACTGTCGGATCCAGCGACTCTGTCGATACCTGTGTACAGGCGCGACGAAGATGATGCGTTGGGTGCTATCGTTGCCCTGCTACTTGGCTGGTTTGCTGAGTAACTCACTGATTCGGGGGCACTTATAGGGGCATATTATTAAAGCCGATGGCTAAACTCTAGCCGACGCGGTTTACAGAGTAAAGTGTGGATGCGATAGTGGGGCATGGGAGTTGCAGAAGTTCCGCAGTGCCGTGATAATGAGACCATGCAATCGTCAGTCTTAAGCCTTACCGGCTATTCCTCTCCTCAGTGTTGGCGTAAGCCTACCTAATCATAGCTGCCACCTGATCGGCGCGCCCTCGTTGTTTTGCACACAAATAAGCAGTAAATCGCCTCATAGTGGGCATGATTGTGGGCATGGGCGCAATAAGTCGGAAATTCTAATGATAAAAATCAATAGGTTAAGTAACTTATGCTGCTGATGATCGATAATTACGATAGTTTTACTTATAACCTGGTGCAGTATTTAGGCGAACTGGGCGAAGAAGTCGTCGTGAGGCGCAACGACGAAATTACCGTCAGCGAAATCGAGAAACTGGCGCCGCAACGTATCGTGATTTCGCCGGGGCCTTGCACACCCAGCGAAGCAGGCGTATCGGTGGCGACGATTGAAAAATTTGCCGGGAAAATCCCGCTGTTGGGCGTATGTTTGGGGCACCAAAGCATTGGGCAGGCATTCGGCGGAAAAATTGTTCACGCAAAAACGTTAATGCATGGCAAAACCTCGCAGATTACGCACACCGATACCGGCGTTTTTGCCGGCCTGCCTTCACCCTACCGCGCAACGCGCTATCACTCGCTGGTGATTGAACGCGAATCGTGCCCCGATTGCCTCGAAATAACGGCGTGGACGGACGACGGCGAAATAATGGGCGTACGACATAAAACGCTGCCGATCGAAGGCGTCCAATTCCATCCGGAATCCATCATGACCGAGCACGGCCACGCGCTGCTCAAAAACTTTTTGACCCGCACAAATTAGCGACTGCGTGGATTTGTTGGCGACTTTGGCAACGGATTATCGGACGAGTTTGTCGCAAGCGGGGCAAGCGACTTTATAGACTTTTTTAGATCCTTTGTGACAGCTGCGAGTGAGCATTTTTAAACCGATCATTTTCCAAGCGATCATTTTCAATTGACATAACAACCAAGAAGACTCATGTTCACCCCACAAGAAGCCATCAATCGACTTTCTGACAAGCGCGAAATTTTTTTTGACGAAATGGTTGATCTATTTCGCCAGGTCATGGGAGGTAAAGTCACGCCGGTTCAGCTATCCGCGATTTTAATGGGCTTGCACGTCAAGACCGAAAGCGTTTCCGAGATCGCCGCCGCAGCCCTTGTGATGCGTGAATTTGCGACCAAAGTGATAGTGGACGACACAACCCACCTGGTCGATACCTGCGGTACGGGCGGTGATAAATCGCACACATTTAATATCTCGACGACTTCTGCGTTTGTTGCCGCAGCAGCGGGAGCGAAAGTCGCCAAGCATGGCGGTCGTTCGGTGTCCTCGCTTTCAGGCAGCGCCGATGTGCTGGAGGCGCTGGGGGTGAATTTAAATCTCACCCCGGCGCAGGTCGCGGAATCGATCAGCACAATCGGATTGGGCTTCATGTTCGCGCCCAATCACCACCCAGCAATGAAATATGCAGCCCCCGTGCGCAAAGAACTGGGCATGCGCACAATCCTAAATATTTTGGGTCCGCTCACCAACCCTGCGGGTGCGCCAAATCAGGTCATGGGTGTGTTCCACCCTGATTTGGTCGGCATTCAGGCGCGTGTATTAAAGCAGTTGGGTTCAAAGCACGTGATGATCGTGCATGGCGAGAATGGTCTGGACGAAATTTCGTTGTCGGGGCCAACATTTGTGGCCGAGTTAAAGCATGGTTTTGTGACTGAATTCAAGATCGAGCCGAAGCAATTTGGTCTCGACATTGCGTCGATTGAGTCCTTGAAGGTGGTCGATAAAGAAGCTTCAGTGGTCGCTCTGAAATCGGTGTTGGACAATCAGCCCGGCCCCGCAAAAGACATCGTGACACTCAATGCCGGTGCGGCCATTTACGTGGCCGGGTTGGCGAATGACTTGTGGGGCGGCGTCACCAAGGCTCGCGAAATGATTGAAAGCGGCAAAGCGCGCGCCAAGCTCGATGAATTAGTGAAATTCAGCGCCGCCATCAAAAATTGACATCAACAGCGGTAATCAAAAAATCCAAACACGCTACTTTCGATTGCCGTTTCAGTAACCACCTCAACAGCCACCAAAACAAGCCCCTTTATCGTGTCAGACATTCTTAAAAAAATACTCGCGACGAAATATGTAGAGATTGCCGCAGCGAAGGCGCGACTTTCCATGACCGAATTACACGCACGTCTGGCTGATGCGCCGCCTGTCAGAGATTTTGTCGGCGCTATTCGTGCCAAACACGCAACGGGAAAAGCCGCCGTCATTGCGGAAATTAAAAAGGCAAGCCCAAGCGCCGGCGTCTTTCGCGCCGGGCTTGAGAATGGCGCCCAACGTTTTGATCCCGCACGTTTTGCCGGCAGTTACGAGAGGCATGGTGCAGCGTGTTTGTCGGTGCTTACCGATCACGAATATTTTCAAGGTTGCAGTGACGATTTAATCGCGGCGCGAGGCGCTTGCGGATTGCCGGTCATTCGCAAAGATTTTATCGTGGACGCGTATCAAATCGTTGAAGCCAGGGTAATGGGCGCGGATGCGGTACTGTTCATCATGGGCGCACTCGGCGTTGCGCAATTCCTCGAACTTGAAGCGCTTGCGCACTCGCTAGGGCTGGCGGTATTGGCCGAATCGCATTCAGATACCGAGCTTGCGCAAGCGCTCATGCTGAAAACGCCGCTGATTGGCATCAACAATCGCGACTTGACCCGGTTTGTGACTGATTTAAGCACCACCCTTAGCTTAATACATCATGTCCCAGATGATCGCATTTTAGTAACCGAGAGCGGCATAAGCACGCCGGAGGCAGTTAAAACAATGTCGCTAGCAGGAGTGAACACTTACCTTATTGGCGGATCGCTCATGGAAAAGGCCGATCCCGGTGAAGCACTATTGTCACTTTTCAGTGGCAAGCTGTAGGGGATTAGGACGAATTTATTGATAACGGATATGTTGCGCAAAAGCAACAGCATCCCGTTTACAGGGATAAATTAGCGGCGCCTGCTTGAGCTAAGGCCTCAAATTTGGCACTATGTTACTTGTTGCCAAAGGACCGTCTCAAATTTCGGATGGATTCGATGGCAGTGCAGAGTAGTCGCGAAATAGTTGTTTGAAGAGCGTCGTTCGCATTTTTTGCTTGGCGACTTCGGCGGCACCTTTTGCCTCAAGAGGTTTATGCAGTTTCTGAAAATTAGAAAGCCTCAATTTAACCCCCTAAAGGAGATTTGTGATGAAGAAGAATTTAATCGCCCTAGCAGTTGCTGGCGCTACGCTAGCACCGCTTGCAACTATGGCGCAGACGGCTAATCCTGTGACACTATACGGCCGTGCATTTGTTACTTTTGAATCCGTCAAAGCAGACGGTGGTACAGCTGTTCCGCTAGGCACCCGTAGCCGTGTGACCGACCACTCCTCGTTCCTCGGCGTGCGTGGAACCGAAGATCTGGGCGGTGGTTTGAAGGCGTTTTTTCAATT
>JAYVYF010000410.1:0-3353 GCA_043784585.1 Burkholderiales bacterium | reverse complement strand
TGAATTCTTTGGTCGC
Organism: Burkholderiales bacterium; assembly: GCA_043784585.1. GTDB lineage: Bacteria > Pseudomonadota > Gammaproteobacteria > Burkholderiales > Usitatibacteraceae > UKL13-2. Next base: position 3,337 of record JAYVYF010000410.1, on the reverse strand, counting down.
GTCGAGATCAATCGATTGATCGCCGCGTAACGTGCAGGTAAATGTAATGCGCTCAGCGTAATTCAGCCGGTTTTTCTCCTGCAGATTAACGACCAGAATATTTCGTTCGGCGGCGGCACCGCTATCGAGCTGCCATAGGCGTTTGAAGAGTTTGCTGTCGACGTGGAATAGTTCAGAGGTGTTCGCCAAGTCAGCCCGATGTGCGGCGATGCATGCGTCTGCCTGCGATTTTGAGGGTGTACGATCCAGCGGATAACGCTTCTCGCCATTCGCCAGTGTAATTGTGTCGCTGCTCGCGCGGGCGCTGAGGGCTGGAGAGGAATCGTCACCGCTCACTGCATCCTTGCGTAGTTTTTTCTGCGTCAGTTCAACTGCACAAGGCGTCTCTTGGTAGGTTGTTTTGCCGCCAGCGTCTTTGCATTTATAGAGTTCGGCTGTCGCCGACGTTGACCCCGCCATTGTCAGCAACACAATTGTTTTTGCAAACGCACTCGTAGCAGCGTTGCTTTGAAAATTTAACTCGGTCATTGGTTCAATCCACGAAAAGTTTTGTGCGGCTACGTTTTCATCAAGCTATTTTTTTGGGGCGGCAAATCGGTGCAAACACCCTCAAACATTTCCGCCGCCATGCCGATAGATTCGCCCAGCGTGGGATGCGGATGAATCGTTTTGCCGATGTCTGTGGCGTCACAACCCATCTCGATAGCAAGGGCTAATTCGCCGATGATGTCGCCGGCATGCGTGCCGACAATCGCGCCCCCGACGATGCGATGTGTCTCGGCATCAAAAATCAATTTAGTAAAGCCTTCATCGCGACCATTCGCAATCGCGCGGCCCGATGCGGCCCACGGGAAGGTGGATTTTTGAATTTTCAGCCCCTTTGCTTTGGCTTCGTCTTCGGTCACGCCAACCCACGCCACTTCAGGATCAGTGTAGGCAACAGAGGGAATTACGCGCGCATCGAAAAATGATTTCTGCCCGGCGGCGGTCTCCGCGGCAACGTGGCCTTCATGCACCGCCTTGTGTGCGAGCATCGGCTGGCCGACGAGATCGCCAATCGCAAAAATGTTCGGTACGTTGGTACGCATTTGTTTGTCGGTTTCGATAAAGCCGCGGTCTGTTACCATCACGCCCGCTTTGTCGGCGCCAAGTTTTTTACCATTCGGTGCGCGGCCCACGCTCATTAAAACCATGTCATAGCGAACCGGCTCTTTTGGGGCAGATTCACCTTCGAAGGCCACGTAGATGCCATCAGGTTTCGCTTCCACCCCAACTGTTTTGGTTTTCAGCATGATGTTGTCAAAGCGATGCGCGTTAAATTTTTGCCACACCTTAACGAGGTCTCGATCCGCGCCCTGCATCAGACCATCCATCATTTCTACCACGTCAAGACGCGTGCCCAGCGTGGAATAAACGGTGCCCATCTCAAGCCCAATAATGCCGCCGCCGATGACCAACATCTTCTTTGGAATTTCTTTTAATGCTAATGCACCGGTAGAGTCCACGATGCGCGGATCATCCGGCACAAACGGTAGGCGCACCACTTGTGAGCCGGCGGCAATGATAGCTTTTTGAAACTTGATGATTTTTTTCTCGCCGGTTTTGTCTTGTGCCGTGCCAGATGTGATTTCTACTTCAATGTGGTTCGCGTCAAGAAATTGACCAAGGCCGCGCACCACGTCCACCTTACGCATTTTCGCCATGCCTGCGAGGCCACCGGTGAGCTTGCCCACCACTTTTTCTTTCCAGCCGCGCAGCTTGGCCAGATCAATTTGCGGCTTGCCAAAACTGATGCCGTGCTCGGCGAGCGCTGCCGCTTCATCTGCGACTGCAGTGACGTGCAGCAACGCTTTCGACGGGATGCAGCCAACGTTCAGGCACACGCCGCCGAGCTGCGCATAACGCTCGATGATGATTGTTTTCATGCCGAGATCAGCGGCACGGAAGGCGGCCGAATATCCGCCAGGGCCTGCGCCAAGGACGACCATTTCGCATTCCATATCAATGTTGCCCGTGTACGAGTCTGCGCTTGATGTGGAAACAGCAGACGCTTCAAACCCGTTACTAGCGGTGGGCTTTTGCTGAAGCGCCTTTTCCGGGGGCGCGTTGAATGCTTTGGAAACGTCCGTGGATATTGGACTTTGGGCGTTCGGGGTTACAGCGGCAGTTGCAGACTCCTCCACAACCAAAATGAGTGAGCCCATTGAAACCTTATCGCCCAACTTTACTTTAATTTCCTTCACCACTCCCGCATGCGTGGAGGGCACTTCCATGGTCGCTTTATCACTTTCGAGCGAGACGAGCGAATCTTCCTTTTTTATGGTGTCGCCGACTTTGACGAGAATTTCGATAACCGGAATATCGGTAAAGTCACCAATATCCGGAACGTTGACATTCATCAGGTTAGCCATCGTCATTCCCTACAAAACGAGCTTACGAATATCAGACATCAGGCTCGCCAGATAAGTCGTAAATCTCGCACCGGCCGCACCGTCAACGACGCGATGATCGTAAGAGAGTGACATCGGCAAAATCATGCGCGGCACAAATTCTTTGCCATTCCAGATCGGTTTCATCGACGATTTTGAAACGCCCAAAATCGCGACTTCCGGCGCGTTGATAATCGGCGTAAAGAATGTGCCGCCGATGCCGCCAAGGGACGAAATCGAGAAACAGCCGCCCTGCATTTCAGTCGGCGATAGTTTGCCCTCGCGGGCTTTGGCGGCGAGCTCGCTCATTTCTTTGGCGATGTCGATGATCGATTTTTGATCGGCGTTTTTAATCACCGGTACGACCAAACCGTTCGGCGTATCGGCAGCGAAACCAACATTGAAATATTTTTTCAGGATCAAATTTTCACCACCCGGTTCGAGCGATGCGTTGAATTCCGGATACTTTTTCAGTGCAGCCACGCTTGCCTTGATGAGGAATGCAAGCATCGTGACTTTCACGCCGCTCTTGGCGATTTCCTCATTTGTTTTGACGCGGAAGGTTTCGACCTCGGTAATGTCGGCCTCGTCTTGCTGCGTCACATGCGGAATCGTGACCCAATTTCGATGCAAGTTATTGCCGGATAATTTTTTGATTCGCGATAGCGCACGCGTTTCGATTTCGCCGAATTTGGTGAAATCGATGATCGGCATTTGCGGCATCGCAAATCCGCCACCCGCCGCACCAGTGCTTGAGCTCGGTTTGGCCAGCTCGGTTTTCACAAAGCCCTTTACATCATCTTCTGTGATGCGACCTTTGAGAGCGGAGCCTTTGACTTTGCCAAGATCCACACCAAATTCTCGCGCGAGTTTGCGAATGGACGGGCTGGCATGAACATGGGCAGGAA
>JAYVYF010000409.1:0-5512 GCA_043784585.1 Burkholderiales bacterium | reverse complement strand
GCTGCCGCTAAGCTTCACCGGCAGGTCAAATTTATACGTTGGCTTATCCAGATAAATCATTAGTTGCACCGTGACCAGATGTGCAATGGTGTTGAACGTCGGTGATTTTGCGCTGATGGCAGGTGGCAAAAAATGAATGGCCAGTAAATGTGTATCGTTGCAGATCACGCCAAGTGTGGCGAACGGCGCTTTGATACGCGCACTATAATCGTCAACGGGCCTCATGCTGCCAAAGCGTGCAATTCAGCGATGGTGGCAGCCGGCATTTCGATACCGTCCCGACGCGCGTTTTCGCGATTCTCAAACCGACGATAACCCGGCAAACGCACACCGTCATCCGCCAGCATTGCGCCCACCAGCGCCTCGATTCGATGGTTGTAAATTTCATTACCCGCCAGCGCACCAGGATCAACCGCCAAAAACCCCTGGCCGAGGCGCGCACTATTGCCGGTGGCACTAAAAAATGAATCCATCTCATAGCCGAACGCAGCACCGGTCAACGCGGCGGCCAGCAACTCGACCATCAGCGCCAGCATCGCACCCTTAGCGCCGCCCGCAGGCATCAGGCTGCCGTGAATGCCTTCATTCGCGTCAGTTGTAGGAGTGCCATTGCGATCCAATGCCCAGCCGAGTGGAATCGGCTTGTTATCGCGTGCGGCCAGCATCAGCTTGCCTTTAGCCACTTCGGTCAGCGCAAGATCCACCACGACCGGCCATTGACCACGACGCGGAAATGCGGCGGCAATCGGGTTGGTGCCAAAGATGGGCCGCTTGCCACCCCAAGCGTTCATCGCGGCAGGTGAATTGCCAAGTGCCAAGGAAACCAATCCTGCCTCGGCGAGTGATTCCAAATGAAAGCTGGTCATGCCGTTGTGATTTGAATTAGTGATGCCGACATAGGCGACACCAAATTGTTTGGCGCGTTTGATAAGCTCGGCGACCGCCATTTCGCATGCGGGATAAGCCAAGCCATTACCAGCGTCGATCAAGCACGCGCCACCGCGTTCATGTGTCATGCACGGCACCGCATCGCCGATCACGCGCGCGCTGCGAAGATGCCCCACATAATGCGCCGTGCGTGATACGCCATGCGAAGAAATTCCCTGCTCATCAGCGGCAACCAACGCTCGCGCGGTAGACGCAGCGGCGGTTTTCGATGCGCCCGCGTGGGCCAGTGCGCGGATCACAAGCTGCAGCAAATCGTCAGATTTCAATACCGGCATGTTTTATCGTTTCGGTGGCGACCGGTCTGGTGTGCTGCCTGGTGTTGGGGGCGGCGACTAGGCGCTTTCATAAAGTCTCGTCAATACAAACTCGCGATGGCCCAGTGCTTCGGCCGAGGTGAGTCGTCCATTTGCGGTTTTCAACATACTTTCCAATAGCTTATCGCCTGCCTGGCTCATATTGATTTCGCGGCGTAACAGCCCCGACGTATCCACATCAATATGCTCGGGCATTTCTTTTACGGTGCGTGGATTGGCGCAAATTTTTATCACTGGCAAAATCGGATTGCCGATCACATTGCCCTGACCGGTGGGAAAGAAATGTACGACATAACCGGCGGCCGCGCACAGCGTCACCATTTCGGCAGCCGCGCTCGATGAATCCATGAACCAGAGTCCGGCATGGGTAGGTTCTTCGGCTTTATCCAGCACCCCATCGACGATACATTTCTTGCCAATTTTTTGAATATTGCCCAGCGCTTTTTCTTCAATCGTGGTGAGCCCACCTTCGATATTGCCCTTGGTCGGTTGCGATTCAGAAAGGTCGCTCGTCTTGTGATCGTTAATCACTTTTTGGTAGCGATCAAATACAAACTGGAATTTTTTACGCACCTCATCATTGCGGCAACGCGCGGCCACTAGGTGTTCGCCGCCGGTGAGTTCTGTTGTCTCGCCAAATACCAACGTGGCGCCGAGCGGATAAAGTTTGTCGAAAGCGTCACCGACCGTCGGGTTCGCGCCGCAGCCGGAAGTGGTGTCGGACTCGCCGCATTTGGTCGAAATCCATAGCTCACTAATATTGCAGACCTCGCGCTGCTTTTCAGACGCAGTCTGCACGAACTCTTTCGCGCGGTGTGACGCATTCATGATCGTTTTTAAATCGCCATTGCGCTCAATCGCAAAGCCTTCGCAGGGCTTGCCGGTTTTGCGAATGCCCTCAACAATTTTGCCGGTCCAGCCCGGTTCAATACCGATCACGATGACCGCTGCCACGTTCGGGTTTGACCCCGTGCCAATGAGGGTTCGAAAGTGCAAATCCAAATCCGCGCCGAATTGCAATCGGCCATACGGATGCGGAATCGCCATGGTGCCCTTGATGTTGTTGGCGACCGCCTCGCAAGCCGCGTTCGATAAATCATCCACGGGCAAAATAATGACGTGATTGCGCACGCCGACGCGGCCGTTTTCGCGGCGATAACCAAGGAAAGTTGTGTTCGAAGAAATCATGAAAGTCTCGCTGAAAATGGAATAACTAAATTTAGAGCTTGTCATCGCTAAGATCGCGCCATCGTCGCGCCAACGGGATAACAGCCGTGATCAAATCTAAATCAACAAACACTAGCACTGGCGAGCTTTAACAGGCATAAATGTTCCAAGAGGAACTCTGGTGTTAGGGTTTTAATTAAAAATCACCAGCGTTTTGTCTTCACGTTATGCACATGCAGATGTTCGCCGACGCCAATTGGCGCAATTGTTTTGCCAATATCCACGCCGTACTTAATCACTGTATCGCCCGCGCCAAGCGGCTTGATTGCGAGCTTGTGGCCGATGGGAATATCCTGACGGGCGGCGAACTCAAGCGTCTTGTCCTGGTCCATCACCCAACCAATTAATGTGTCGCCTGATTTCACGCCTTCTACCACCACGACGCCTGCGGAATCGTCTTCGTCATGCACGACGAAATGAATCATTCGGTTCTCCTCTGTTTCATGTAAATTTCAATTTCAGCTTGATAGTTTAAGCCACGCCTGCCGAAGTCACAATATAAGCCCGCTATCTCCGACGCTAAAATTTAAGCCGCTATCGTCAGTATTTCAATGATCTAGACTCGGTTTTCGTCACCCTCAAAGGGGTTCGATGCTCACTATCGCTTAAAATCAAAATATGTCTACTGCGCTCCTGCTCATCCCTGATTTTGCACTCATTCTTTTTGGCTTTTTGCTTAACCGGTTTACCGATTGGGGACGCGGATTCTGGAGCGGTTTGGAAAAGCTGATTTATTTTGTGCTGTTCCCGGCGCTATTGTTTTATTCGATTGCGAAAACAAAAATCGATTTTGTGGCCGCCTCGCCCGCCTTGAAAACGGCCGTGGCGACGGTGCTGATTGGTATGGTGCTGGCGTACGCGGTGCGCTGGATTTTAAAGCCGGATGAAAAAATATTCGCGTCTGGGTTTCAACTCGCGTTTCGATTTAATTCCTATATTGGCCTCGCGATTGCAGGGCGTTTGTACGGCGAGGCGGGGATCGCGGCATTTGGCATTGTGATCGGTATCGTCGTGCCGTTGTGCAATATCGGTGCGGTGTGGGCGCTGGCACGGCATGCAGAAACCAGGCTGTGGAAAGAGCTGGTGCAAAATCCGCTCATTCTGGCAACTGTGGGTGGCGTGCTGTTTTCATTGAGCGGCTTGATGATCCCCGAGCCGATTCAGATGTTGATTTCACGCATGGGTGCGGCCTCGCTCGCCTGCGGATTGCTGGCGGTCGGGGCCGCGCTAAAATTTTCGGATGCGTGGAAAAATGTGGGCGTCATCGCCTACTTTACGGCGGTCAAATTAATCGCGCTACCCGTCGCCGCGATTTATCTCGCCCGCATCCTCGGTGTGAGTGGCGTATTCTTCGACATGGTGGTGTTGTTTGCTGCGCTGCCTACAGCAACTTCAGCTTATGTCCTAGCCGTACGGATGGGTGGTGATGGTAACTTCGTCGCTCAAGGCGTGACCATGAGTACGATTGCGGGCATGTTGTCCATACCGTTTTGGTTAAATTACGCTAGTAAGATGTTTGTATGAAAATATAACTGAGTATGCTTTAAATGTCCAACCAAGTCGCGCTGTGCTGAGATTCAGTTGGGCAATCAAATAACAAAGCTAGCTTGCACTAGCCGCTGTAATTGCCTTCAGAATCAATGTCGTCTCACGCGTATGGCTGGCAAGGTCCTTGATCGGCTCCGGGTCTGCGATCTTCGACGTTGCAAGACATTCTGTCGTTAGCAGTGAGAGTCATTCCGCCATAACCGCTCATAATTTCAGTGGTTGCTAACGTTTTCATTTTGAATTTTCTTTGAGTTAGCAGCAGATTGCGGCAATGTAATCATCATCTGCATTATTTTTAATAGATATACGCCGTTCGGTGTATTCGACATTAGATTTAAAGATGAATATTTTTATTGTTTTTTGGATTTAAAGTGTTGTGTACGTGAACTTACAACTCGATTAAAGGCTGAGCAGAATATGTGTACATTTCTATATGCCGTTCAGCGTATGGTTTTGTAATTGCGCGGCGTTAGTTTTTTGGCAGAAAATAAAACAGGAGAAAGTAATGCGACTAGATGATGAGCAAGAGAGTAGCGACATTGAAGATCGACGCGGCGGTGTCAGCATGGGTCGTGTGGGTGGATTGGGCATTGGTGGCGTTCTTGTCGCGCTTGTGCTGAGCTATTTTTTAGGCATTGATCCTCGCACGTTACTCGGCGTGGCGGAATCGGTTCAGGGCGGACAGCCGCAATCGCAAGTTCAGCCGGTTAATCCCGCCAATGATCCCGATGCTAAGTTGAAATCGCAGGTGGGTAAAATTTTGACTAATATAAACCGCAATTGGGGCGAGCTGTTTCAGGAAATGGGCCGCACATATAAAAATCCGAAACTTGTGCTCTATAGCGGCTCGACCCGCACTGCGTGTGGCGCTGGCCAAGCGGCAATGGGGCCGTTCTACTGTCCCGGTGACCAAGAGGTGTACCTCGACATGGCGTTCTTCCAGGAAATGGAACGTCGCTTCAAAGCCGGAGGCGACTTTGCGCGCGCCTATGTAATCGCACATGAAATTGGCCATCACGTGCAAAACCAGATGGGTATTACCGGTAAGACCGACGCTATGCGGGAACGCGTGAGTAAAGTGGAATACAACAAAGTTTCGGTGCGGGTGGAACTGCAAGCGGACTGCTTCGCCGGGGTGTGGGCGTATCACGCCAACAAAGCCAAACCGTTTCTCGATCCCAATGATGTGGACGACGCCCTCCGCGCTGCCAACGCGATTGGCGATGATGCTTTACAGCGCCAAGCCGGCGGCGCGGTCGTACCCGATTCGTTCACCCACGGAACGTCAGCAGAGCGCGTGAAATGGTTTAAGACGGGTTTTGAAACTGGGAGCGTGAAAGCTTGTGATACGTTTGCGGCGCGGGATATTTAGGTGAATTGTAAATCCACGCATGGGCGTGGTTTGTGGAGCAAAAAGCATTGGAAAGACGCGCCACATAAAGAGTTTGTGTTTTTATTGAATTGAGACCATTTTT